>DRLX01000274.1 GCA_011322715.1 Desulfobulbaceae bacterium | reverse complement strand
GGTTTTTCTTTGGTTGTTTTGCAACCACCCACTTTTCTTATAGTAGCATATTGCCGGGGGGGAGGAGAAGAAAGTTTTCTTTTTGCCGGCGGTATTTATGATCATGAAGCCTGAACACGTCGACATATATTGCAAGAGAATGGATTCGTTGTGTGGGTGTTGTATGGCCCCTTTTCATCTCTGCAGTGCAAAACGGCGATGTGAATAGTATGTATACACCTGTACTGGGGACCCTTGGCTATATTCTTTCTCCGGATAAAAAAAGTGTTTTGCTGGTGCATCGGACGGCCAGGGCCGGAGACCATCATCTGGGAAAGTACAACGGACTCGGCGGCAAGATGATGGCCGGTGAGGATGTTGCGGGATGCATGCGCCGGGAAATTGCTGAAGAATCCGGCCTGGTCTGTGTTGATATGATCCTGCGTGGTACTGTTAACTGGCAGGGGTTTGGAAAGAATGGTGAAGATTGGTTCGGGTTTATTTTTCTGATTACCCGTTTTTCCGGAACACCATATGAGAAAAATGAGGAGGGTGAACTGGCATGGCATCCGCTGGCGCGTATGGAGATGCTGCCCATGTGGGAGGGGGATCGTTACTTTTTGCCCCTGGTCTTTGACAATGATCCGCGCATGTTTCATGGCTATTTACCCTATCACAACGGTCGGCCCGTTGATTGGAGGTATTCCCGGGGCTGAGGCGGCTCAGGGTAATCGGTCCCGGAGTATGTAGCTGCTCATTCCTATTGCACGGATGATTTGTGAGATGTGCGGGCTAACCCGCATATTTCACAAACGATCTGCTGCAAGGCCTGAAAACACCATGCCTGCTGTGTTACAGCGTAAAAAGGATTCCTCGAAATATTTCAATATGTCTGCGGACCTTTTTACGCTGTTCCTCGAAGGTCTCACTTCGTTCGCTATCTGCATTCACGGCATTTTTCAGACCTTTCGCGACGAACCTTTGTGAAATATGCGGGTTAAACCCAGATTTCGAACGGTCAAGGTCGTTATAGTCTCTCTATGCGGCTTGGGTGATCGTGGAATAGAGTGAGTTCGAAGTCTTCACTACGTTCCGCTGATCTGCCAGACGACGAAAGCGGGGTGAGCGTGACGACTTAGGGCTAAAAGTCTTGCGCTTGCCGGGCATGCTCTGTATAATGGTTTATTTATTTGTTTATATTGATTTCAATTGGTTATCAACAGATGTAGGTAACCGTCAGTCGGGAGGTATGTATGGAAAATAATGCTGAATTGGCCAAGCTGGAACAGTTTGTTGATAAGTTGCTTACCAAGTACCATGAACTCAAGGAAGAATTCCATGCCCTGCAGGCGACATTGCAAGAGCGGGATGCCGAATGTGTAGACCTTAAGGACCGGTTGTCCGAACTCTCAAATGAAAAGGCCATCGTTGGTGAAAGAGTTTCCGGTCTTATCGGTCGCATAGAGCAGTGGGAAGCCGAACAGGAAGGTCTGGAGACGGAAAATATCGACAATCAGGACCAGGGCGGAGTGCAGGGTTCTTTGTTTGAAGGCGAAGGGGATTCCGAATCATTGTGAACAATCGGCGAGCTTAGAAAGTTATGGAAGAGCGTCTGGTGCGTTTTTCTCTTTTTGGACAGGAGTTTACCTTTTACAGTGACGCTTCGGAAAGTGAGGTCGATAAGGTGGTTGGAATCTTGCGCAATGAACTCGAAGGGTCGGATGGTACCTATACCTCAACGGTCCCGTCCAGTAAATTGCTTGTCTTGGGGTGTCTCCGTATAGCGGCCAGGTATGTCAAGTTGAGCCGTGAGTTTGAAGAGTATCGCGACCGGCAGGACCGTTCCATTGACGGATTGATTGATAAAATGTCGGAGATAGATTGATCGCCTGCCGTCTCTGGTTTTTCCGGCACGGCTATGCTGGATATTATCTTCGATAAATTGGTGCAGAAGATAAATATCATTTTTGTTTCAATGGAACATCTGTTATGCTGATTTAAAAGAGCAACGGGTTATATTTGGAAATCCCGGTAGCAGGGGCTTGCCCATGCCGAAGTAGGGGATTTTCATAACGACGAAGCGGTGTCATTGTTGTTTGTGGCTGTGGCCTGAAAACTTGGTCCGGCTGTGTAGGTTTATCCTTTTGCTTGAAGAATATTTCGTTTCGGCGGGGAGAAATTTTTAGACCCGATCGGAGGAACCCGGTTTGGTTATTTGAACTGATTCCCTGCGCTGTTGGTGATTAATGAGGTATTGAGCCAACTCTCATGATGAGGGCAGCCGAAATGTCGATGGAATGGAAATCTTCATTGATTCCCAGGAAGCGACATCGGCATTGCCCACCTAATTTACTTAGGTTTAATCATTTCGTTAACACGGCAGGGCGGGGATTTTTTTATAGAAAATAGAGCGATTATATCGCTGTTGTCAAGCAGGCCGAATTCTACGGTTTTATGGAATTTGGGTTGCGAGTGAACAGGCGGGGCACTGGCCCGGTGAATAACTGAGAATACTGATGCGATCAGGTTTATTATATATGAAGTATGCTTCATTAGGCAGTAGGGTGATGGTTACGGGACAATGGTTGGTCACCGGCCCGCATGGCCCGGTCTGCTGAAAAGCTTGTGTTGAATTATTCCCCGTAGCGATCGGGGATGGATTGCTTCTCTATTCTCCGTTTCCGGCATTAGGGTCCCCTGAAAAAATAATTATCCCATCCTGTTGGTCATTTGCTCCGGTTTTTACGTAGTGAGAATGGTTTCGTGTTTCTATTGCGCCCCCTCTTCACTTCTTGAATCTGAAGCAAAATACGGCTGCATTATCGGGTCATTACTTTTTTTCAAGGTAGCCTAATGTCGGAAGACACCCCCTTATTCCTGCTTAGACCCTTCCGGTCCTGTCTGTTTGCTCTGTCTATCTTCGTAGAGTTTTACTGTTTTTCCGGTATTCTCCACATAACATATAGGTGAATGAACAACATGGGTGCCATGACAATACTTTTACTCCTTTTGTTCTTGATAATCGGAGCGGTGATTGGTGTTTTTCTGCGGAAAAAGCTGGTTGAGGAGAATCAGGCAAATGTAGAGGCGCAGAGACGGCAGATTGTTGAAAATGCCATCCAGGATGCCGAAAAGATAAAAAAAGAGGCGTTGCTGCAGGCTAAGGAGGAAGCGTATCAGATTAAGCTGGAAGCCGACCGGGAAGCCAAACAGTGTCGTCGAGACCTTAAAGAGGAACAGCGGCGTCTTGATCGAAAGCTCGATGAACTGCAGGCGGATTTTTCGGCGCTGGATAACCGGGCGGATAAACTTCGAAAGGATGAGGCTGAAATTCTCAAAAAAGAGAAGCAGGTAGAGCAGAAATCGCGGAATCTGGATGAACTGATTGACCAGGAGCGATATAAGCTTGAGAAAATTGCAGGTATAGGTCGGGAAGAGGCAAAGAAAGAGCTGATGGCTTCCATTGAAAGCGAGGCCCGCATGGATGCGGCTAAACAGTTGAGCCGTATCGAAAATGAAATGAAAATAGCCGCCGACCGCAAGGGCAAGAACATTCTCGCCCTTGCCATATCCCGCTATGCCGGAGATTATGTCGCCGATAAAACAGTTTCCATGGTACCCCTGCCTAATGATGAGATGAAGGGCCGTATTATTGGACGGGAGGGGCGTAATATTCGTGCCATTGAAGCGGCAACCGGTATTGATATCATCATTGATGACACTCCTGAAGCCGTTATCCTGTCCGGGTTCAATCCGGTCCGCAGGGAGATAGCCCGCCTGGCGCTTACCCAGCTTATTTCCGACGGCCGTATCCATCCTGCACGGGTGGAAGAGGTGGTGGCTAAAGTGACGGAAGAGCTTGAGGTAGAGATTCGCGAGGCCGGTGAACAGGCAACCTTTGATGTCGGTGCCCACGGTATGCATGTGGACCTGATTGCTCTGATCGGCCGCTTGAAGTATCGTACCAGTTATGGACAAAATATTCTTCAGCATTCCCTGGAAGTTGCTTTTCTGTGCGGAGTTATGGCCGCTGAACTCGGTCTGGATGTCAAAAAAGCTAAGCGTGCCGGTCTGTTACATGACGTAGGAAAGGCCGTGGATCATGAAGTTGAGGGATCGCATGCCATTATTGGTCGTGATCTTGCCCGAAAGTACGGTGAGGCCGATGATATTGTCTATGCCATCGGCGCCCATCATGAAGATCAGCCGCCTAAAAGTGTTCTTGATATTCTTGTTCAGTCGGCGGATGCCCTTTCCGGGGCCAGGCCGGGCGCGCGAAAGGAAATGCTGCAGAGCTATGTCAAACGACTGGAAGATCTTGAGAATATTGCCAATGGGTTTAACGGAGTCGAAAAATCATATGCCATTCAAGCCGGCCGTGATTTACGGATTATTGTCGACAGCCAGAAAGTGCATGATGATGAGGCAACACTGCTCAGTCATGATATAGCCAAGGCCGTTGAAGCACAGTTAACCTATCCCGGGCAGATACGCATAACGGTTATCCGGGAAACCAGGGCTGTTGAATTTGCCAAATAGTGACGTTAAATTTTATAGATATACAATGTGCAGGAGTATTGGATGAAGAGTGTCGAGGAACAGGCGGCCCTGATTGAACGGGGCACTGTTGATTTGATTTCCCGTGAGGAACTGGTCAAGAAATTGACCCGTTCCCTGGAAACCGGAAAGCCCCTGGTTATCAAGGCCGGTTTTGACCCGACCGCCCCTGATCTGCATCTCGGTCATACCGTTTTGTTGCAGAAGCTGCGCCATTTCCAACAGCTTGGCCATCAGATTGTCTTTCTAATCGGCGATTTTACCGGACTGATTGGAGATCCAACCGGTAAATCGGATACCAGGCCGCCTCTTACGCGGGAAGATGTGGAACGTAATGCCGAGACGTATAAAGAACAGGTTTTTAAAATACTTGATCCGGAGAAGACCAAAGTGGCCTTTAATTCAACTTGGCTTGGCGAGTTGAGTTCCTATGAAATGATTAGGCTTGCCTCGCGACTGACTGTCGCCAGGATGCTTGAACGGGATGATTTTAAAAAGCGGTTTGAGTCCAATCGGCCTATTTCCATTCATGAATTTCTTTATCCTTTGATCCAGGGGTATGATTCCGTTGCCCTGGAAGCCGATGTAGAGATCGGAGGAACCGATCAGCTGTTTAATTTACTGATGGGCCGGGATCTGCAAAAAGGACGCAATCAGGAACCCCAGGTCGTGTTGACCATGCCCCTTCTCGAGGGCCTTGACGGGGTGAACAAGATGAGTAAATCTCTGGGCAACTATATCGGAATTTCAGAATCACCCGATGATATTTTCGGAAAGATTCTGTCCATCAGTGATGAGCTGATGTTTCGTTATTACGAATTGCTCAGTGATCTTTCCATGGATGAAATCGCTCGGTTGAAACAGGACATGGAGGCCGGCAGGATTCATCCAAAAGCCGTTAAGGTGCGTCTGGCCAGAGAGTTGGTCACCAGATTTCATGATGCTGATGCCGCCGATGCGGCGGAACGTAATTTTGATCAGGTGTTCAAAAAGCATGCATTACCCGACGATATTCCTGAAAAAGAACTGGCAACGGATGATGCAGCCGTCTGGCTTCCCAAGCTGCTGGTACAGGCGAAACTGGTGAAATCCACCTCGGATGGACGGCGGATGATTACCCAGAATGCCGTTTCCGTAGATGGGACAAAGGTAACCGACATCAACACGGAAATACCCGCCCGGGGATCAGTTCTTCTGCAGGTGGGAAAACGACGGATTTGCAGAGTGGTTTTTTGATTAGTTGATTGGGTACAGCCAAAAGAGGAAAAAGGCGTCTGCCCGGTGTGGTGCAGGCGCCTTTTTATTTTCTCCCCAATCCGGAATTTTTTTTAATAGGGATATTGGCTGTGTTTTACGCCGCTTCGGCGGTGAAGGAAATTCATGGTTTTCGCCGGTGGCCGGGCGGTTATTGCAGGGAGGTGATATTGTCCTCTTCTCTGCATTTGGAACAAATACCTGTAAATTCAATGTGGTGTCCGATAATTTGATAAGAAGAATTTTCAGAGGCCGCATCAACAAGTGAATCAAGGACCGGTACGTCAATATCATCGACCCTGCCGCAACAGGAACAGCGAATATGGTAGTGGGCATCGGTGGTTGCGTCAAAACGTTTCTGCGTCCCGCCAACCTCGAGTTTAACAATCATCCCATTTTCGGCCATTAGTTCGAGGTTACGATACACGGTGCCCAGTCCGATTCGGGGAAGCCGTTTGCGGACCATGTCGTATACTTCACTGGCTGTTGGATGTGTTTTTACCTTGGACAATTCTTCAAGGATGATCTGACGCTGGGTAGTCAGGCGAATCATCGGCGTTGGTGCGTTCATAGTTGACTCTCGTGTTTGTATTGCAGTTCAAGGAAAATACGGTATTGGAGAATAATTCTCAACGGGATTAACCATTGTTTTCCGGAGATGTCAAGAAAAATGAATAATGGTTCATCTTGGTTCATGTTGAGTATAAAAAATGTTGAAAATAAAAGATAAAAAATTACGGGTACCTCTTCTGCTTGCACCAATGGCCGGTCTGACCCATTCGGCCCTGCGCACCCTTTTACTTGATTTCGGTGGTGTGGGAATGTTGTCGACGGAAATGCTTTCCGCTCGAAAGTTGCCGGCGGAAAATCCATGTGTGTCTCCCTATCTTGTCAGGACACCCCTGGAATCACCTCTTTCCTATCAACTGTTGGTCACTGATGTTGAACAAATCGCACCGGCCATTGCGGCACTTCACCGGTTGTCGGCTGATGTTGTTGATCTAAATTTAGGTTGTCCGGCGCCCAGGGTGCGAAAGACCGGCGGAGGGAGTTTATTAATGGATAATCCCGACAAGGTGCGGGCAATTATTCGTACCGCCCGTAGTCTGACGGATCTTCCGCTGACTGCAAAAATTCGTCTTGGCGAGCGCCTCGATGAAGCAACCTTATACGATTTTTGTTTGATGCTGCAGGAGGAAGGCATTGATTTGCTGACGATCCATGCCCGGCTGCGCGGTGAATCTTTCGGCCGTAAGCCACGTTGGCAATGGGTGGGAAAGGTCAAGGACCGGCTGGATATTCCGGTGGTTGCCAACGGCGGCATTTTTTCGGTAAAGGATGCGGCCCGCTGCCTTGAACAAAGCGGTGCCGACGGTTTGATGATTGGTCGGGCGGCACCGCAGAAACCATGGCTGTTTGCCGAGATCGCCCGGGAAATCTATGGTGTTTCCGTGGACGAATGCCAAATAAATCTGCCCTGGATTTATGGACGGTTTGCATTGGGACTGGCACGCTTTCGACCGGAACGACGGCTTGGCAGGTTAAAAGAGTTTACCCACTATTTTGCACTGAACTATGCCTTCGGCCATCATCTGGCCATGGCTGTACAGAAAAGCTCAACTTTATGTATGGCCTGGCAACAGGCATTCGAGTTTTTCTCGCGATCAGATGCGGAAAAGTTGAAAGATGTCAATGTTGAGGAAGTTGAAACCGCCCTGCAGGGAAAATCAGTCAGCGAAGCTGGGGATTAACCCGCATAGTTCACGACGACCTTTGTGAAATGTGCGGGTTAAAGTAACCAAACCGCAACCGGGGAAATTGTTGTTGCAGTGTTACCAGCCAGTTTCGCATGCCCATGGGAGTACCGGCGGGCGTAAATTCGATGGATTCCAGGTAGTATTCAGGGTCCATGTTCAGATTACGCAACTGGATCAGGTCCGGTTGGTAACGTTCAATAAGATCACTAAGAGCATTGAACTCCTCGGGATCATCGGTGAAGCCCGGTAAAATAAAATAGTTGAGGGAAACGTGGCGTCCATATTCTTTCATTATGGCAATGGAGTCGCAGACATCGCGAAAGTCAAAACCCCTTGGCCGGTAATAGCGTTCGTGATAATGGGAACGGGCGCTGTTCATGGAAATTCGGATTGAGTCAAGACCTGCGGCTGCCAGTTGCCGCACCTCGGCGGGCAGGCTACCGTTGGTGTTAAGGTTTATGGTACCCAGATCGGTTCTTTCCCGAATACGACGGATGGCTTGTTTGATCGTTTTTGCCTGTAAAAGCGGTTCGCCCTCGCATCCCTGGCCGAAACTGACCACCGGCTCGGCGGCGGTCTGAAGATGAGGGACTGCTATTTCCGCAATTTCAGCGGCTGTAGGGACAAATTGAATGCGATCCTGGGTTGAAGGGCAACAGCCGGACGGTTGCAGGGAAATACAGCCGAGACATGAGGCGTTACAAATTGGAGAGCAGGGCAGAGGCGCTTCCCATCGTCCGAGAAAATAATTGCGTGCCGCAGGACAGCTATAGGTCAGGCAGCATTTTCCCAAATGCTGGATCAGCCTGTTTTTAGGATGCTCGGCCAGGCGGACGGCTGTCTGTTTATTGATACGGTCCTGGTCAAAGCCGACAGGGTCCTGTCTGATGTCCGTATCTGATCTGAAAGCGGCCACATAAAATTTTCCATTCAGCCAGCCCACCGCCGTATAGGCAAAGAGGGGCAGGAGAGGAGCCTGTGCATTTTTTTTCTGATAGGCAGCCGTAAAAACGGCGGTATGGGCCGGGGCCATGAAGGCCGCGACCGCCTGGATCGGTTCACCCGGCCCATAAGGGTTGGTTTCCAGCAGGGCCGGTTCTCCGCTATCGGACTCAATGCCGACCGGCAACCGTTCAGGAAGGACAAAGAGTTCACTACCCTCGGGCAGTTCGATCAGATCCTGCCGGTCGGGGCAATAAAAAGCACCTGCACTGCCGCCGGCCATTTTCAGGCCGTCATAATCCAGAATTTCACCTTTATCGTTGGCAAAAACCAAGCTCGGTAAAGGATGCTCTGAGGGGGGAATGCTCATGGGAGCGTAATCGATCGGAATTCCCTGTTATCTCGGTCGTATTTTTGTGAGAATTGAATCCACGGCCCTATATACATCAAGGTCGTCCCCGAAAACGTCCTGAATTGCCGGATGGTTGATGAGGTCCTCAATAATGTACTGGGTGATATAGAGGCTGATCAGGTTGGGGTCCTGTGTCAGTGTTCGGATCGGCGCAATCTTGAACTGCATATCAAATTCCTCCATCTCGCTTAAACCTGCGAGCTGTTTTTCCATAACTTCGCAGATGGCCTGGTTGGAATTTGTTTCAATGATATGCTCGTCAAGAAGTCTCTGGACAAGCGATATCGCGAGATTCTCAGCAT
>DRLX01000273.1 GCA_011322715.1 Desulfobulbaceae bacterium | reverse complement strand
TGGTTCATGGCAATCACGGCAAAACTGCAGCATCGCTTTGCCCAAGAGATTGTTGGTCTGCAAAAGAAAAACCTGCAGATCACCAGGGCAAGACAGCAAATCGGCCAGGGATCGGAGCGTGATGTCCACCTGGCAAAGGGATCACTGGCGTCGGCGCAAAATGCCGCCCGCTCCGCTCTTTCCGCTTATGAAAATTCTCTGCGCAGCCTGGAACTGCTGCTGGGACGATATCCATCGGCCGACCTGAAAACCGCCGACAAACTGGTTGCGGTGCCGCCGCCGATTCCGGCTGGAATTCCTTCTGAAATCCTGGAACGGCGGCCCGACCTTATTGCCGCTGAACGGGAGGTTGCCCGCGCATTCTACAAGGAAAAAGAGGCCAACCTCCTGCATCTGCCCCGGTTCACCTTCTCCATTGGTGTGGGCATCAACAGCCTCAACGATGCCATTGCCGGTCTTGCCGCCGGTCTTTTTGCCCCCCTGTACACCGGCGGTGCCATTGAGGCGGAAGTACAAAAGGCGACCGCCGAGCAAAACGCCGCCATTGCCTCCTATGCCCAGAAGGCACTGCAGGCCTTCAAGGAGGTCGAAACAAGCCTGGCGGCCGAGGAACACCTGGCAAAACGGGAAGAATACCTGGGTATTGAGGAAAAAGAAAATAAAATCGCCTACCAGCAGACCAAAAAACAATACGAAATCGGGCAGATTCCGCTCCTGGACGTGCTGACTGTCCAGCAAAAATGGATAGGGGCAAAAATTGCCAAACTTGATATTACCGACAAACGCCTTATCAATCGGGTTCGGCTGCACCTGGCCCTTGGCGGCAGCTTTGAACAACCATCCATGACGGCAAAATCAACGGCTGCCCGTTAGTGCTGCAACAAGGTTAAGCGAATCAGGTGCAAAATTTTCTTCCATGCCCAGCAAATGGCCGCCGGGAGACCTTGCGGATTTTTCTTTGACAGATTCCCTCAAACCCTGTATGCAGGAATAATCCCCACGGGCCTGATAGATAGCAGCTATCCACCAGGCCTGTTTTTTTATCTGAAGACAATGGCTCCCATGAGCGTGCCATGCCGGGACCAATGTTTTTCATAACAGCGTAGCGGTGTCATTTTTGGTGGCCGGCCAATCCGGAGTCTTTACTACGTTCCTTACCTGGTCCAGCCATGCTGTTTTATCCACTCAACTCTTGAGATTGTGCATGGTCCTTTCCGCAGCCCGGCATCAGGAACACTCTTCAAACAAATTCTATCCGCCGCAGGTGGGTGCGGAAACCACACTGTTTCGGAGCGACCTGGTGACCCAAATCCTCGGCGAGTCCGCCTGCAACTGCAAGGCAATCGTCATTGAGGCCCAGGCCGGTCAGGGAAAATCGACCCTGGCCCTCCAATTTCTGCAACATTTTACCCTTCGCTTTTCCTGGTATCAGATCGGGCCGGAAGACGGAGAACCGGCCCTGATGCTCTCCTCACTTCTGAAAAACCTTGAGCAGAAACTGCCGGGCTTTTCCTCGCCCCGGCTGACCCGCATCATGGGGCAGGAAGAGATAGACTCCCTTGATATCATCCACTGTGCCAACATCCTCCTGACCGATCTTGACAGGTATCTCGTCGATGATCTGTATATCATTTTCGACGATCTCCATCTCGGCGAGCATGTTCCCCTCTTCAACGCCCTGCTCAGTCATATTATCGATACCTCTCCGCCCCGTCTCCACTTTATTCTTATCAGCCGCAGACCTCTGCTTCTCACCGCCAAAACCCTTCGCTACGGCACAAATACCATCAGCCTGGGAAATCAGAATCTCAGTTTTGCCCTCAAGGAAGTAGAGGAGCTCTTTGCCACCATTCTGGACAGGCCGATCTCCCGCCTTGATGCCCAGCGGATCCGCAAACAGACCAGCGGCTGGATCATGGGTATTTTGCTGGCAGCGCATGCGGCCGCCCATCAAAACTCGGCCATGTTTTCCGAAAAAATCGGTACAAAGATGCCCGCTGATCTCTCTGCTCAACAAATTGTCCAATATTTTCGCAACGAAATCCTGGCCCATGTCCCCGAGGATCTGCATTTCACCCTGATGCAGCTCTCCCTGCTGGATACGATTCCGGTTGAGCTGGCAGCACTCATTACCGGCAATGCAACCATCGGCGCGACACTCACCGACCTCATGCTGGACAATTTTTTTATCTATCCCCTGGATGAGCGGCAGACAACATTTCGTTTTCATCATCTGTTCCAGGAATTTCTCCAGGAACAGGCCGCACGCGAGCTGGATAAAAAAACGATCCGCAGTGTATACAGGGCGGCCGCCGCCTACTTCCTGGAGAAAAAATCGATTGTCCGGGCCCTGTTTTATTTCCGGGAAGAAGAAAACTATGCGGTCATGGAAGATATCCTGCGCCGGGAAGGCCTCAACCTGATAGCAAAAAACCGGATAGTGACGCTGTTGACCCTGTTACAGACAATCCCGGAAAAAAAACTTCTCCATTACCCATGGCTCACCTTTTTCGCGGCAATAGTTCATTCCGACTCAACCCCGAAAAAAGCCTTTCCACTGCTGGAAAGCGCCCGCACCCTCTTTGTCGAGGCTGGAGATGAAACCGGAGAAATACTTGCCCTGGCCCATCTCGCCTTCTTCCATTTTGTGGTCTCCGGTCTCTATAATGACGGGGCCCTGCTGCTGGAGCGCACCGAAGAGCTTTTCATCAAGAACCGGGACTCTCTGCCCCTGCAGGCCCGGATACTCATTGCCCGCAATCTGGGCGCAGGCTTTGCCTTTTTCCTTTTTTCACTGCCCAAGGCGCGTACCTATGCGCAGTTTTCCCGTGAGCTGGCCGAACAACACAATATCCATAACGGCATCGCCGCCGGCCGCTTTATCTGCGGCTACATTGAAACCCTCAGCGATAACGACCATGCCTGCCTGCAGGAAATTGAACTTGCAGCCCACCTCCTCCAGGACCCGCTGGTCGGGGTGGCAAACAAACTTACCCTGCGCGTCCTCCATATCAATATCCTCTGTAAAACAGGCGACCTGATTGCCTTCAACCATCAACTACACCTGTTACGCGCCTATATCGATTCACTCCTTATTGAACAGACCCTGGCCGCACCCTTTGGCTATGTGTGGGGAAGTATCGGCCTGATCCAGGCAGGCAAGTTCAAACATGCCGAACACATGCTGCACCGGGGGATGAAGGTATCGACAACGGCCAGGAGTCCGCATATGCGCAGCCAGTTCTGCCAATGGCTCAGTTATGTCATGGCCCTTGCAGGAAACCATGAGGCGGCGCAACAGGCGGCCGCCGAAGCGCTGAAACTGCGGGAAGTCGCGGGCGGGCCTTTCTATACCGCCCTCTGTTGTATCATCTGCGGAGCAACCTTTACCGAAACAGGGGAGTATAACAAGGCGGAAAAATTGCTGCAAAAGGGGCTGAAAAGGGCAAAACAACTTCCTTCAGCCTATCTGCAGACAATCGCCGCCTGGCAGATGGCCCGACTCTGCAACCGTACAGGAAGACAGGAAGAAACCCTTGCAGAACTGACCACAGGACTTGAGCTGATGCAGCAATACAGCTTCTCCTGTTTCTGGGGATGGGAACCGCAGGCTATGCGGGAGTTGCTTGGCCTGGCCATGCGTCACGACATCCAGCCGCAATTTGCCCAGGCCCTTGCCCGGCAGCAGCTTGGGGTGGTCTATGATGAAAAAGGTCGGTGGTTGCCGCTGCTGGAAATATCGATTCTCGGTACCTTTGCCGTCAAGATTGAGGGAAAAACAGTGCTGACGATTGATGATCTGACCCCTGCTCAGCGGAACCTGATGGCGTTACTGCTGTCCGAAAAAAACCAGCAGATGAACCAGGAAAAGATACAACTCGCACTCTGGCCGGAGAGTCCTCCCGACAAGACCAGAACCAAGCTGGATACCCTTGTCACGCGCCTGCGCAAGGTGTTCGAGCAAAAGCTCCCCTGCCGTGCCGCGACCTACCTGACAATGCGTAAATCCATGCTCTGCCTGAACAACTGCCGTGTTGATGGGATAGAATTTCTGGCCCTGGCCAATGAAGGATTGCGTCATGTACGGATGGAAAACTTCTGGCAGGCGGGAAACAGCTTTTTCAAGGCCCTGCAACTCTGGGAACCGGTATCCTCGGCCACAACTGATCTGTTTTCAGGGGAAACCGCTGCCTGGTATGATCATCTTCTGAACCTGATGGCCCAGATAGCCCACCGGTACGGGGTTCTTCTCACCGAATCGGACTGTACCGACGAGGCAATCGAAATAACGGAAAAAGCACTGCAACGGTGCCCGATGGATGACCATCTTATCACCCTGCTGTACGCACTCTACCTGCGCTCGGGTAATATGCTCAAGGCCAAAAAACTGATGCAGCAGTATCGGCAGACCCTGCGGGACCAGGGCTATACCCAGGACGAAATTGATGAACTGCTCTTTCGGGTTGCAACCTCAACCACGGAGTGAAGTTTGCTCGCAAAATTATAGAGATTTCTACAACTCCCTTGGATCAATAAGCAACTGAACTCCTGATAAAATTTCCTTTAACCGTTCGTGGGTTACTTGACCTATTTTCTCAATGAGGTCTGTTTTGTTGACGGTATAAATCCGGGTTATATTAACAACACTTTTCTTCGGGA
>DRLX01000272.1 GCA_011322715.1 Desulfobulbaceae bacterium | reverse complement strand
GGCGATCCCGGCGGGTTGCCCTTAGTTTCCCGCTGGTGCGAAAGGGAAAGAAAGGACGACAAATTGTCGATGCCAAAGAAGTGGCTAAAATGAGACCCGACCCCTTTTCCTTTACGCTCAAAGGTCGGTGTTCATGCCGGGGCGCATTGTACCGCTCCCTGTTTTCTGATCGTTACCTTGTCACGCTGTTGGTGATGGAAGAAAAAGGCCGCAAACAGTCATTTGTCGGGTTTCGTTCCTCAACCCAACCTACCAGGCTGATTCAGGTTACAGAAAAAATGTTGCTTTATCCCGGATTTCTGCACGGACTATCCATTAAATGGTTGTCGTCCTTCAAGATAACAACTTAGAATAACTGTAATTACGATACTGCCACAGTGAAAATAAAAAAGGAAGCCTATGGAATTATACATTTCTCTTCTATACTGTAGATAATATTTGTAAACTTTTGGAAAGTTAATGACAAAATAGTTATCAATATCGACATTCAGTTTGTCAGAATTTGCCCGAACTACACCAACAAAATACAAATAGGTCAAAGCCATCCCAAGACCAAATGTCAAAAGAAGGAAATCCAGCAAATTGTTCATCATAAAATATACTTAACAATCCAAGTAGTTATTGATGCGATATGGGTAAAGACGATAATAAAATGCAAAGCATCACGGTGTGAACGTAAATAAATGAATAGATGAAAAGGAAAGGCCATTTTGTACCAATCTTTTGCCGTGAATATCCTAAACCCGATACTGTTTAAGATCACAAAATAAGTACTGAAAAAAACGAACAATAAAAACAAGTCCATCATATCGCCTTATTGGTTACAACACTCTCCCGTTTCTTTTTCATCTACTACAGTAATCCGGCAATGCTTACCCCAGATCCAATACCCTCCCAAGCTACCAGACGGACCATTCCATCCGGTTTTTGAATCTGCACCAAATAGAATTAAATTTCCTCCATATTGACTTCCACTGTTTGTTGTCCACTCTTTCTCCCCACAATGTCCTTCGTTATCTGGGTATTGCGACCATTGCAGTTTAGGCTTAGGCATGCCGATTGATGGACGCCCCTTAATCCCTCCAGATAAACCTGGACCAATAAAAATACAATTTCTCGCAAGAGTTCTTTTTACTACTTTCCCATTTTTACAACAGGAGTCATAAATGCGATGAGTTGAGATACCGCCGATGAAAGGATGAAATGAAAAGCCCCACCCTTTCCGCAACCCCCAAGGATCAACCGCATTCACCGGATCATTTTGGACGTAGGCATACAGATTCAGACCACCCTGTAGTCCAATCGGATCAGCGGAGATATAGCGCCCGGTTTCCGGATCATAATACCTATTCCAGTTATAATACAACCCGGTTTCGGCATCAAAATACTGGCCAGGGAAACGAAGGTTGTTGACAATGGTTTCCACGTCGATCGTGGCCCGACCAAAGGAGTCATACCCGGCCGACCAGACAACTTCACCATTTTTTGCAATAATCTTCTGCGGGGAACCCAGGTGATCATTCTGGTACCAGTAATACTCACCACCTTCCTGAACAAAAAGCGGATTACTCGACCAGGAAGCGCCGGCATGATACCCATAGGTGCGCAGTTCCGCGCCGGACGCGTCAT
Organism: Desulfobulbaceae bacterium; assembly: GCA_011322715.1. Classification (GTDB taxonomy): domain Bacteria; phylum Desulfobacterota; class Desulfobulbia; order Desulfobulbales; family Desulfobulbaceae; genus DRLX01. The sequence goes on along the minus strand of DRLX01000272.1, from coordinate 1,693 downwards.
ACTCTCCGGCAAGTCCTTCGTCATTATAATGAAAATAGACCCGGTTTCCCGCAACATCCTTCCAGAGCCTGCGGCCAAAGGGATCGTAATAATAGGATGCAAGGGCTGTATTGTTTCCATCCTCTACCCTTTTTAGCCGGTTGTCAACGGTGTAAACAAAATTACTGACCACACCGGCAATAGTTTTCCGGGTCATGCTGCCATGATCATTATACGCAAAGCTCGTGCTTGGGTTTTATCCTGCTCATGGATATTGTGGTCAACAACGGCATCCTGCTGGTTGATTTTGCCAAGATGGGTATGGCAAAAGGGCTTGACCTGCGTGCGGCCCTGCTTGATGCCGTACGCCACAGAACCCGTCCCATCCTGATGACTGCCGGGGCATCTGCCGTGGGCATGATTCCCATTGCCCTGGAATGGGCTGTTGGAATCGAACGCCTCTCGCCCATGGCCGTGGTTGCCATCGGCGGACTCATGGTCGGCACCTTTCTTACCCTGCTGGTGGTGCCCCTGCTGTTTTTTACCCTGGAAACCTGGCGAGTACGTTTTAATGGCTGGCTGCACAGCAAAGCGGCATAACAGCGTGCAGGGTACAACCACGCCTTTGGATGTGAAATTTCTACCCGGGATACACTGATGAACGCTGACAACAGCCGGAGACATTAAAAAAGCCTTAAAAAAGAACGTGCGCCGTCACGGGTATCCCGCTTTCGGTCGCACTCATTACCGAGCCCGTTGGTGAAGGCCGGTTGAGTGATCCGGGACAACTCACCGACCTTGAACCCTTTGCCGATTTCGCTTTTCGGCCATCCACCGGGAGAACAATTGCCTCCCGGATCCAGCCGTTTTCCAGTAAGGACTTGTGCAGAAATAAAGTTTACAAATATTGCGCAGGATTTTCGCTCATAATCAAGTTGGCAAAACAGACGCATAGCAGCGCTATGTAACTGTTTTAGCAGCGAAGAGTATGAGTGAAAAGACAAGCAGGATTGTAAAGTTTATTTCGTAACAAGTCCTAAGCCGTCACAGGCACCCCGCCTTCGCGCGCTCACGCCTACCCGTATAGAGGGGCTATAACGACCATGCGTGCCTGCGCAGATAAGCGGAGCGCAGCGGAGACTTCGAATTCGGGGCACCTGTGCCAGCTTATATTTTCCAGGTAAATGAATCCACAATTGCTGGAATTACATGGATCTAATCCTGTTCTGAAAAAGAAAAGCCCGGACAGCAGGTCGTTCCGCTTGCATAAGCCTGAGGTCAAGAAAAATTATTATACGAAACACGATAATTGTATTATATTATTACAAATAAACAGATACTATGTACTTGTCTGAACGTTTCAGCGCATTGTAAGACTTTGAAAAGGGTTGTTACGGCGGGAGACCGACACCTGGGTTGGAGTAACGGCTCGAGGTCGCTTGTCAGATATACAAAAGCTGCCCCCCTTTTTCGCCTTTTCGCCCTTTTTCAGAAGAGAAAGGTCAAAAGCAGACTTGACCCCTTTCCCTTAGTTTCCCGCTGGAGCGGAAGAAGAGTCAAGAGTAGACTTGACCCCTAACCTGGTACAAAATATGAAGGAGGGGGGGTGATGGTTCCGACAACACCCATCCTTGTGAAACTCGCTGACGCACTTGACGTGAGCCTTGATTATCTTTTGAGGGATGCTGAAGACAAACCAATCGGCAAAATTAGG
>DRLX01000271.1 GCA_011322715.1 Desulfobulbaceae bacterium | reverse complement strand
TTTTTCCCTCTTTATGGGCAACGGTGGCCAGGTGGATACCACGGGTTGATCGATTGGGGTTGTCGGTTCCGCAGGACAGGACTACTACAACGTTTTGCGTCATAATTGTTTCCTCGTATGTCGAAAAGTTTCATTTATTCAGGCCTGTTGTCGGATAATTATTTTTTCCAAAGCCCTATGGTTCCGCATTCCTGAAGGTAAAAGATAAAAGAACGTCGCAACAACTCTATGACGATAGATCGGCGAGCTCCTTTTGCATAAGGGAGGGTAAACGTTGCGACTTCCGACTGTCAAGAGGTTCTTTGCTTTTTTCCGTATCTCTTGTTCTCCATCTATTAACCGTGGTTGTTTTCTTGACAAAAGTATCTTCGGCAAGTATATTTAACCGTTTTTATGTATTGATGGGCGGGTGTAGCTCAGTTGGCAGAGCACAAGCTTCCCAAGCTTGGGGTCGCGGGTTCGAGCCCCGTTGCCCGCTCCAGTGGGCTCTCCTCAATACATTGATTTGCTGTTTTCGGGCGAATCAACCGGCCATACATTGATTGGGAATCAATGTACGAGAAAGTGGGCTCTGCCCGCTTTTTTTATTGCCTTTTTGCCTGAAAGTGCGGATGGTTTATTGCATTGATGAACGGGAATTCTATGGATACGTACGGTGGGTAACGGGACGGTTGGTGTCATAGCGCGGGTGGAAGATTTTATCGTTCCCCTGTTGGCCGATATGGATGTGGAGTTGGTGGATATTGAATTTCGACGGGAAGGGCACGGTTGGGTGTTACGGCTCTTTATTGACCGCTCCGGCGGTGTGACCCTGGAAGACTGCACGAAGGTGAGCCGTGAAGTTTCCAGTTATCTCGAGGTGGAGGATCCCATCGAGCATGCCTATCATCTTGAAGTTTCTTCACCCGGACTGGAACGTCCCTTAAAGAAAGAGAGAGACTTTATTCGTTTTTCCGGTCGAATGGCCAGGGTTAAATTACGCGAGAAACGAAATGATCAGCGGGTGTTTATAGGCAGGTTGCAGGGTATGGAGAACGAAGAAGTTCTTCTTGAAGTTGATGGGCGGATAGAGAGATTTTTGCCGGCGGACATTGCGCGGGCCAGGTTGATTCTTGAGTAACGTGGTTTTTCGGGACCACGGCGACGACAAAATGGTGCCTTGAAAAATTAGAATTTTCGTTCGAGGTCAAGGAATAGGAAAATTAAAAAGCGCAGCATATTAGACATATGTGAGCATTTTTAATTTTCCTGTGACGCAGAGATCGGGCGAAAAAGTAATTTTTCAAGGTGGCCAAATGAGTGAGTCCGGTATGAGGGGTTACAGGCCGACCGGCAAAGCTGGAGTAAAATCATGGTGGGAACGGAAAATTTAAAGAGAATTCTCGATCAGATTTGCCGTGATAAGGGCATTGACAGGGCGTTATTAATTGATGCCATTGAAGAGGCTGTCCGTTCAGCGGTCAGGAAAAAGTTCGGCAGCCGTCGGGATATTGAGGTGCAGTTTAATGAAGAACTCGGTGAGATAGAGGTTTTTCAATACCGGACGGTGGTGGAAGAAGTTTTTGATGAGGAAACGGAAATTTCCCTGGACGAGGCACGGCAACTGGATCCGGAGGTTGAGCTGGAAGATGATCTCGGCGAGAAGCTTGATAATATAGCCGATCTCGGCAGAATAGCCGCTCAGTCGGCAAAACAGGTGATTATTCACCGGATGCGTGATGCCGAGCGCGAAGTTATTTATGATATGTTTCGCGATCGTCAGGGATCCATCGTCAATGGTATCGTCCAGCGTTTTGAACGGGGCAAAATGATTATCAATCTTGGACGAACCGATGCCGTTCTTCCCCGGGAGGGACAGATTCCCAAGCGGTCGTTCAAGCAGGGGGATCGTATTCGTGCCTATCTGCTGGAAGTACGCCAGGAAAGCAGAGATGCGCAACTGCTGCTCAGTCGCACCTGTAACGAATTTCTTATTAAACTCTTTGAGCTGGAAGTTCCTGAAATTGCGGAGGGTATAGTTAAAATAATGGGATGCAGCCGTGAGCCCGGGTTTCGGGCCAAAATTGCAGTGTCCTCCATAGAGTCCGATGTTGATCCGGTGGGAGCCTGCGTTGGTTTGAAGGGGTCGCGGGTACAGAATGTTGTCCAGGAATTGCAGGGGGAACGGATCGATATCGTTCCCTGGAGTCCCGATCCTGCGAAATATGTTTATAATGCGCTGGCACCTGCTGAAGTGTCTATGGTCATTGTCGATGAGGAAAATAGACTTCTGCTCGTTGTTGTGCCGGACGATCAGCTTTCCCTGGCCATCGGCAGACAGGGACAGAATGTACGGCTGGCATCTAAACTGATGAACTGGCGTATTGATGTTAAAAGCGAACAGCGGTATGCCAATCTTGAAAATCCCGGCTATCGGACTCTGACTGCTGTTGAAGGTGTTGATGAGAGTATGGCGGACCGGTTCTTTGCCGCCGGAATTCTTTCGGCGGCCATGCTGGCCGAGATGGAACCTGTCGACATTGCTGCGGCAGGTCGAATAGGTGAAGAACAGGCGGAGGGAATAAAAAATCTGGCCGCTGAAATTCCACCGGTGAAACTGGAAAATGAACAGCCGCCTGCCGTGACTGATCAGGTTGCAGAAGGCGGAGACACACAAATAGTGGAGTCGGAACCTGTTGCGGCCGCTGCCGAAGACAGTGGGACTGCACCGGAAGATGGTGGGGAAACGAATGATTCCGGGCGGAAAGATATTCAGCAGGAAGAGAATGTGTCGGCGACCAAAAATGGTGATTCGGAATCCTGATGAGGCGGCGGCATTTGCCGATACGCACCTGCAGAGGATGTGGGGTGAAGAGGCCTCAAAAGGAGTTGAGGCGTTTTGTGTTGGATGAAGGTGTAATGGTGGAGAGCAGGATATTTCCCGGGCGCGCAGTGTACTGCTGCCGACAGGAGACTTGTTTAGAGCGATTGCTGAAGAATAAGAAAGCGTTGAACCGGGCATTTCGTTTGAAGGGTTCCTTGAAAAATTAGCACCTTTTCAAGGTGGTCTGAAGAATTGACGGAACAGGACAGGAGTATTGAATGAGCAGGGTCCGTATTTATGAGTTAGCCAAAGAGGCGGGACTGAAAAGCAAGGAACTGGCTGATAAGCTTATAGCCTTGGGATATCCGATCAAAGGGCATAGCTCGACAGTGGATGATGATATGGCTGCCGAAATCCGTCGCAAGGTTTTTGGGCAGGGTGCAGTTGAAGTCACCGACGAGCATATCCACATGAAAAAACGGCCGGCAACGGTGCGTAAGCGGACAACCACCGTTGTCCGGCGGCGCTCCAAAGCCCAGAAAGAGAAGGCTGCAAAAAAAGAAGAAGAGATCAGCCGGGCCGAGGAAACTGCACAAAACGAGTCGGTAATGGAAGTTTCCGGACCAGTGGCTGAGGATGTTGTCCCGCAGGCGGCGGAGCCGGAAGAATCAACGGTGACCGGGGTTGCCGAAGAATCCGTGCAATCTGATGAAGGAGAACAGACGGGGATTCAGGAGGCGGAACAGCCTGTGCCGGAGGCTGAAGTAAAGGCATCTGAATCCGCTGAAGGAGAAGCAGAACCGACACAGGAAGAAACTCCACCGGTTGCCGCGGAAGAGGTTGCGGAAAAATCAGCTGATACCGTAGATAAGGTAGATAAGGTAGACAAGGTCAAGAAAAAACGGCCGGAAGAGCCAAAACGTCCCAAAAGTCTGGCCAAGGTTGTGGGACAGGTCACCATTCATATACCCGAGAAAAAACCCCGTCCGGCAAGACGACCTGCTCGTCCGAAACAGGGCGGGGCTGGTCAAATACCCCAACCAGCGAATGTGGGTGATCGCGGTCCGGCACGGGGAAAGAAGAAAGGTAAACGTGTCGTCGCCATCGGCAGTGAGCAGGACAGGGCCAAAAGGGGTGGCAAAAGCGGGAAGAAGGGTCGTCGTCGAATCAATTTTTCCAGGAATGGGGATGTCGAATTCATGCGTCCCCGCCGTGGAAAAAAACGAAAAGATTCCTTCAGAAAAAAATCAGCTTCGCAGGAACCTGTTGCCGAGATGAAGGCCATCAAAAAACGAATCAAGGTGGTGGAAACCATAGCGGTTGGTGAGTTGGCCAAACGGATGGGTGTTAAGGTTGGAGAGGTTATTGCAAAACTTATGGGCCTGGGTGTCATGGCCACGGTCAACCAGTCTCTTGACGTGGATACGGCCATCCTTGTCGCTTCGGATTTTGGCTATGAAGTTGAGCAGGCCATGACCGATGAGTTAGAGATTGAGGCGTTGCAGGTCCAGGAAGATGAACAGGGAGGAGAGGCGATTCCCAGACCACCCGTGGTAACGGTTATGGGGCATGTCGATCACGGCAAAACTTCCATTCTTGATGCCATACGAAAAACCGATGTGGCTGAAGGGGAAGCAGGGGGTATTACTCAGCATATCGGCGCTTATCACGTCAAATCACCGTCGGGAGATCTGACTTTTGTTGATACGCCCGGCCATGCGGCATTTACCGAGATGCGCTCCCGTGGCGCTAAGGTCACTGATATCGTGGTCCTGGTTGTTGCTGCCGATGATGGCGTAATGGACCAGACTAAAGAGGCCATCGCCCACTCCCAGGCGGCAAATGTACCCATTGTGGTTGCCGTCAACAAGATCGACAAGGATAATGCAAACCCCGAACGTGTACAGCGTGAGTTGGGGGAGTTTGGTCTTCTCCCCGAGGCATGGGGCGGAGACACGATTTTTTGTGAGACCTCGGCGAAGAAGGGGATCGGCATTGAAGAGCTGTTGGAAAATATTCAGCTGCAGGCCGAATTGCTTGAACTGAAGGCGGATCCGGAGCGGCGGGCAAAGGGAACTATTATTGAAGCTCAGCTTCATAAGGGACGCGGCCCGGTCGCTACGGTGCTGGTTCAGGAGGGAACCCTTCGGGCCGGTGATAATTTTGTTGCCGGCAGGTTCAGCGGCAAGGTCCGTATGCTGCTCAATGAACGGGGAGAACGTGTTCAGGAGGCGGGCCCGGCCATTCCGGTTGAAGTTCAGGGGATCAGTGGAGTTCCCCACGCAGGGGATGAATTTGTTGTCGTTCCCGATGAAAAGATGGCCAAATCGGTTGCCGCCTCCCGGCAGCTCAAGGCCCGAGAGAGTGAATTGGCTTCGGCCTCAAAGGTATCTCTGGACAACTTGTTTGAAAAGATGGCGGAACAGGAGGTCCAGGAACTGAAAATGATTCTGCGGGCCGATGTACAGGGAACACTGCAGGCATTTGGCCAGGCGGCGGAAAAGTTGTCTACCGATGAGGTCAAGGTCAAGGTTCTGCATGAAGGCACAGGATCCATTACTGAAAATGACGTGCATCTCGCGGCTGCTTCCGATGCCGTTATTATCGGCTTTAATGTCCGGCCTTCGGTCAAGGTGAAGGACCTTGCCGAGCGTGAAGGTGTGGACATTCGGTCGTATGATGTTATCTATCATGCCCTGGAAGATATTGAGAAAGCCATGGTCGGCCTGCTGGCGCCGAGTTTTACGGAACGGGTGATCGGTACGGCCGAGGTCCGGGAGACCTTTCATGTGCCCAAGGTTGGAACCATTGCCGGTTGTGCGGTTGTTGACGGCAAGATTGAACGCAATGCGAGTGTGCGGGTCCTCCGGGATGGTGTGGTTATTTATACCGGCAAGATCGGTTCGCTCAAACGATTCAAAGATGATGCCAAAGAGGTGTTGACCGGTTACGAGTGTGGTATCGGGGTTGAAAATTTTAATGATATCAAGGTTGGCGATACCCTTGAGGCTTTTGTTATGGATGAGGTTGAGGCAACGCTGTAGCGCGCCTGTGTGATACTGATGGAATTTGATTTTACACTTCCCGGTCTGGGTAAACCCCAATCGTCTCGTCCCAAAAGAGTGGCGGAAGCGATAAAAAATGAGCTGTCCATTCTTCTTTTGCGGGAGGTGGCGGATCCGCGTCTTGCGACGATCAGTTTTTCCCAGGTGATGGTTTCTCCGGACTTGAAACTGGCCAAGATTTATTTTGTCCTGCCGGTCGGCGGCGATGCAAAAAAGGTGTTACGCGCCCTGCGCAAGGCGCGAGGTTTTTTTCGCAGTCACCTGGCAAAGACGTTGAATCTGCGCTATACGCCTGATCTGGCTTTCTATTTTGATGACATCAATGAAGAAGTCGATCGGATTGATACATTGTTGCGGGAGATAGCGGCGGAGCATGACGGAAACGATGACCGGGATTGAAGGACCGTCCGGTCTGATTGTCCAAAGCGACAAAATTATTCTGGTAACGCATATCAAGCCGGATGGCGATGCTTTGGGGTCTCTTCTTGGACTGGCCGATGTATTGCGTTCCATGGGGAAAAGTGTCCTCTGTTATCTTGAGGAAGAGGTACCTGAACTGTACAGATTCCTTCCCGGCGCAGTGCTGATAGAAACGTCTTTTTCAGCGGTACGGAACTTTCTTCGGAGGGCTGGAGAAAGCGTCGCGGTTATTGCCCTTGATTGCGGAGATATGAACCGATTGGGAAGATCAGGTTCATCATTGCGTAAAATACACCCATTTGCGGTTATTGATCATCATAAGGGCAATACAGGTTTTGGCGATGTGAACTGGATTGAGCCGCATCGTTCCTCCACGGGTGAGATGATTGTCGATCTGGTGGACAGATTGGGCGTTCAGCTTTCACCCCACGCGGCAACCTGTCTGTACACGGCCCTTGTTACGGATACAGGTTCGTTTCGCTATGCCTCGACTTCCAGTCATACGTATCGGGTGGCTGCGAGCCTGGTAGAGTGCGGGGCGGATCCGGGAAAAATTAACGAACAACTCTACGATAATTACCCGCTCAAACGTCTGTTGCTCATGCAGCAGGTGCTGGGGACTTTGCGGATGTTCGCCGATGATCGGATCGGCGTCATCTGTGTCAGACGGAGTATGCTGGAACAGACCGGCGCCTCTCTTTCGGATACGGAAAATTTCATTAATCTACCCAGGGCGGTGAATACGGTTCAGGTGGCGGTTTTTTTTAAAGAGGGAGAAAACGTGATTTCCGTCAGCCTTCGCTCACGCGGAGATTGTGATGTGTCCATGGTGGCGGCCAGGTTCGGCGGCGGCGGCCATGCCCTTGCCAGTGGTTTTAGGGCCGGCGGCATCAGCCTTGATGATCTGCAAAACAAGGTGCTGCGCGAGCTTTTGCTGCAATTAGACGGTTGAGTCATGGCCAAATGGGAACCTGTTGTTGTTGAGGGGCGGCCTTTTTCGTCCGGAGTCATATTGATCGACAAGCCGACGGGTATTACTTCTTTTGGTATTGTTCGCAAGGTTCGCCGGTTGTTGGGTGTTAAAAAAGTCGGGCATGCCGGGACATTGGATCCATTTGCCGGCGGACTGTTAATCGTTTGTGCGGGCAGGGGTGCGACCAGGCATATAGAACAGTTTATGCAGGGCCGGAAGAGATATCGGGCCGTTCTTCAGCTTGGGGTCGAAACCGAGACCCAGGACCGAGAAGGCAGGATAACAGCCACGGCTGCGGTCCCTGAATTGAACCGTAGTGACATCGAACCGTGTCTGAAGGAATTCGTAGGCCCGCAATTGCAGGCACCACCGCCGTTTTCGGCGGCAAAGCACAAGGGCAAGCCCCTGTATCATTATGCCCGGAAAGGTATCATGATACACAAAGAACCCAAAGCTATAGAAATTTACACTCTTTGTTGCCTGGCGTATGATCCCTGCAATTATTTACTCGATTGTGAGATTACCTGTAGTCGTGGGACCTATATTCGGGTGTTGGCGGCTGATATTGGGAAAAAATTAGGTTGCGGTGCTCATCTGCATGCTCTCAGACGGACGCAGAGCGGGAGCTTTGCCGTCGATAAGGCACTTGCAGGTACGATGCTGGATGCGGATGATGCGTTGGAGCAATTGTTATCGGGCATGATGACTGTTGATCAGGCTCTTGCTTGTGTGGATAACTAGAAAAATTCCTGTTTTTTTTAAAGTCCGGAGAAAATACAGTAAATCAACGGGCTCATAAATCAGGAAAGAAAATATATTGACTTACCCTGTTCCCCAAACCGTCCCTCCGGTTTGGACATGAAGGAACGGATTAATCCAGACTCCTGTGGAGGCTGAGGGCGCAGTAACGGCTTCCCTGGTAGCAGAAGGACGACAAATGGAGGTCCATTGTGGCACAGACGACGGAAAAGAAAAAAGAGATTATTGAGAAGTTTAAAACCCATGATACCGATACCGGTTCCTGTGAGGTGCAGATTGCCTTGTTGACGGAACGAATTCAGTACTTGACTGAGCATTTTAAACAGCACGCCAAGGACCATCATTCTCGGCGTGGCCTGTTGAAGCTGGTCGGACAACGACGAAGTCTGCTTAAATATCTGCAGAAAAAGGATATAGCCAAGTATCGAACTTTGATTAAAGAACTTGGGATACGTAAATAATACATTGATGGCGTCGTAAAAATTTAAATCTATGGCGTCCTGTTCCGGGGCGATTCACAATATGCTACCTGTATAGTTGGGACCCGCCCCCTGGAACATTACTCCTCGGAGTTTTCGTTACCTATGTATTTATATTTTTACTTAGCCGTCTTTACGAGTTGTTCGGATTTTCTAATGATCCATCGAATGAAAAAGATATTCCGAAACAATGAATTACACCCCGGCAGCAAGCTGTGGGGTGTCACAAGTGTTTGACGCCCCAAAGGATGGGTATTAAATCCAAAAAACTTGAGCGGGCTGTTTTCATTTCAAAGGATCAATATGCCGCCGAAGGAAAAAGGATTTCTTCGCTGTGATTATTGATCCTTCATCAATCGGCAAGGGCCGAGACAGGAGTATGTATGCAGAAGAAAGTTGAGACCGTTATCGGTGGCCGCAGTATAGCCTTCGAAACTGGAAAAATGGCAAAACAGGCCAGTGGCTCCGTTGTAGTGACCTGTGGTGATACCATGGTGCTGGTCACTGCGGTTGCGGAAAAAAAGAGTAAGGATATGGGGTTCTTGCCGTTGACTATTGAATATCAGGAACGGATGTATGCCGCCGGTCGCATTCCGGGAAGTTATTTCCGTCGTGAAATCGGTCGCCCCAGTGAAAAAGAGGTGCTGACCTGCCGCTTGATCGACAGGCCGCTCAGACCGCTTTTTCCCAAAGGATACATGTGTGAGACCCAGGTCATCATAACCGTTTTTTCGGCCGACCAGGAAATCGACCCTGATATTCTGGCCATGAATGGTGCCTCAACCGCGCTTGCTATTTCCGATATTCCCTGGCAGGGACCGATTGCCGCCGCCCGGGTCGGCTATATAGATGGTGATTATGTCCTTAATCCAACCAGGACACAGTTGGAAAAATCAGACATGAATCTGGTGGTTGCCGGCACGGAACAGGCGGTCGTCATGGTTGAAGGTCGGACCGGAGAACTGTCTGAGGATGTGATTCTTGAGGCAATCTTTTTCGCCCATGAGGGAATGCAACCGCTCCTTGAGATGCAAAATGATCTGCGCTCGGAGATTGGAAAAGAAAAGCGTGAAGTTACTCCCCCGGCTGTTAATGAGGAATTGCAGGCCAGGGTGGAAAAACTCGCTGCCGCCGGTATGGAGGAGGTTGTTACCACGGCCGACAAAATGGCCAGAGGTGATCGTTATGATCGCTTGAAAGCGGAGGTTCTTTCCGCGCTCGATGAGAATGAATACACAAGTGAATCCGAGGTAAGCGATCTGCTCTCCGCCTATAAAAAGCGGATCATGCGTGCCCGTATTGTCGAGAAGGGAGAGCGCCTTGATGGACGGAATTTTGAAGAAGTACGCCCCATATCCTGTGAAGTCGGCGTGTTGCCCCGTGCACACGGGTCGGCGCTGTTTACCCGTGGCGAAACCCAGGCCATGGTGATTGCAACTCTCGGCAGTGAACGGGACGAACAGCACCTTGAAGGGCTGTCCGGTGATGTCTACCGTCGGTTCATGCTCCATTATAATTTTCCGCCTTTCTGTGTCGGTGAGGTGCGGTTTATGCGGGGACCGAGTCGGCGGGATATTGGTCACGGCACGCTTGCCCGCAGGGGTATCGAGGCCGTTCTTCCCGATGCCGACACCTTTCCCTATACCATGCGGGTGGTATCCGAGGTCCTGGAATCCAACGGTTCTTCGTCCATGGCCACGGTCTGCGGCGGCAGCCTGGCCCTGATGGATGCCGGTGTATCCATCAAGAGTCCCGTTTCCGGGGTGGCCATGGGGCTGATCAAAGAAGGCGACGAGGTCGTTGTATTAACGGATATCCTCGGTGATGAAGATCATCTAGGCGATATGGACTTTAAGGTCGTCGGAACCAGGGAAGGCATTACCGCCCTGCAGATGGATATAAAGATTGACGGTGTTGATCGGGAAATTATGGGTCGGGCCCTGTCCCAGGCCAAGGAAGGACGTCTGCATATTCTGGGAAAGATGGAGGAGGCTATAGCATCTCCGCGCCATGATGTTTCCGAATATGCGCCAAAATACATTACAATCAAGATTCATCCCGATAAAATTCGTGATATCATCGGCCCGGGCGGCAAGATCATACGTGAGATGACCGCCGAGTATGAATCCAAGATTGATGTCGAAGATGACGGTACCATCAAGATCTTTTCAACCAGCGCCGAGCAGGGCGAAGCCCTGGTTAAGCATATTGAGGAGATGACGGCCATGCCTGAGATAGGCAAGGTGTATGAAGGTGTCGTCCGTACGGTTAAGGATTTCGGTGCCTTTGTCCAGATACTGCCGGGGACTGATGGCATGGTTCATATTTCCGAACTGAAAAAAGAAAGGGTTGGCAAGGTAACTGATGTTCTGAACGAAGGTGATACGGTTCGTGTCAAGGTTCTGGATATTGACGGCCGGGGCCGCATTCGTCTGAGCAGGAAGGCTGCCCTGGAAGAAGGAGAAGAGTAGCCCTTGTTTGCTTGTATTAGCCCGCATATTTCACAAGCGATCTGCTGCAAGGCCTGAAAATACCATGC
>DRLX01000270.1 GCA_011322715.1 Desulfobulbaceae bacterium | reverse complement strand
CTTCTGGGCCTTTAAGGCCATCAAAGCCACCTTGGCTTTCAGGTCCTTGCTGTACGATTTTCGTCTCATAATTCTCCCCTTGAACAGTCTGTTTTGTTGCTTAGCATACTGTCCAGTTTTTGGGGTCCACTATACACCGCGCCCTGGTTGCGGACATACACCCGGCCCCGCACAATCAACTCGTGCGTTACCGAGGCGCTGCCCGTGGCCGTGGTCATGGTGGTCCTGATCGTGGTCGTGGTCCGCACATTCGGATCATCGTCCAGGGCCAGGGAAGAGACCAGTTCGCACTGCTTGTACCGGTTCCAGGCATCGTCCAAGTTGGTAACTGTACTCTTGCCGGTCAATGCCTTGGCAAGCTCATACATCATGGAGTTGTCGGATTCCGACAAGGCAGCCAGCCCCTGGTCAGACAACTCTCCCTCCACAGCCAGGGATGTTTCCATCTTCTGAGCCATGAGTGAGAGTGCCTTTTCCTGCATGGACTTTGCGTATGCCATGTAGAACACCCGAACCGGCTTGCCCTGGCCAATACGCCAGGAACGGCGACTGGCCTGCCGCAGGGTGAATACGGAGTATCCGCACTGAAAGAAAATAATGGTGGGGAAATCCAGCAGATCCAGCCCGGTCTTCACCAGGTTGGGATTGCAGATTAAAAGATCATATCTGCCGGTAGCCAGATTATCCTTCAGCCATTCTTCACGGTTTTCAGGCTTCACGCCCTGGCTTCGCATGATGAGCGGTGAAAACCCGTTTTCCGTGAGCTTTTCCTCCAAGGTCGGCAACAGATCCCTTGTGCCGGTATGCTCCAGAAAGACAGCAACCTTGCGTCCCTGTTTTTTCTCTGCGGAAAGTATTTCCAGCAGACGTTCCTCCTTGGGGAGCAGGTCAATATCCAGGGCCTGGGCACTGCCGACAATTTCCTCTATGCCGTTTCGTTCGAGCGTGACCTGTTCCGCTACCCGGCAGCCATCAGGATAGGCCAGCAAAGACTGGAGCATTTTGCCCAAGAGCCGCATGTCGCCACGGGCCAGGGCCTGCTGGGTTGCCGTCATCAAACTGTCGGATAACTGGTCATACTCTTTTTCCTGTTCTTCATTCATGGCCACCGGCACGATGATCTCATCGTACTCAGGCAGGGCCTCGCTGATGTCGGAGAGCCGCACAAATACCGACCGCTCAAGGAGCAGATCCGGCAGAAGCAGCGGTGAAATACCCGGCGCCTCCTTGACCCTGGATCTTCCCATCTTGCGACCGATACTGGCAATGTTCAGACTGACAGCGACATCCTTTGAGTCATAGGTGCGCTGAACAACGCCGTACCGTTCGGCAAACTGTAGGGTGCGGCCATATTCAAAGCCTGCCGCCTTCATCCGGCTTGGAAACATCCGCCAGAGAAGGTAAAACAGATCTTTCGAATAGCCGCCCATCAAAGTGCCAGTCAACGCCAGCACCTTTTTCGACCGGGCAATCAAACAACTCATTGCCTGGCCCTGGGCAGTACCACCGCCTTTGAGCTCATGCACCTCGTCAAGAATGAGGAGATCAAAGAAGTTTTTCGGAAAAAACCGCTTGATGAACTCGGCCTTGGCATAGCGCCGAACCTTGTCCCGGTCAGCGGCCCACATCCTGGCCCCGCAATGTTCACAGACAGGGGCCTTGTTAGTGTCCGAGCATTCAACCGCTCTGCCGCATTCCGGGCAGCACTCGGCACCACGACGGATAACAAGCTGCCGCTTTCGCTGGAAATGGAGCTTGGCCCGTTCCTTGCCGATCACCCAGATCTCCGTGCCGATTGGCCGGGTCAGGTGGAGTTTATGGGCAAGGAGCTGTTCCATACTTTTACCGTTCAGGTTAAAGCAGGTGCAACCGGGCAGGGTTTCCTCTGCTTCCCGTATCCACTTCTGCATCAGGTGACCTGGGCATTGGATCAGGATTCTTTTGGCCGGTTTTGGGATGAGATGGGCTATTGCAAGCCCCATGAAGGTCTTGCCAGCCCCCATTTCACCGACCAGAAAGGCGGCTTTATGATCTTCCTTATAAAAAGACCGGGCCACCGGAAGAATCCCTCGCCAGGTCTGTGAGGCAAATGGCGGACGGAGTAGCTGTTTCAGTTTTTCTCTGGCCGCCTGGTCCCAATCATCTTCACTTTTAGGCGAATAGACCGGATCCATATTCCGGATGACCTGGGATTTTAAAATCTCTCCCCATTCACCAAGAAAATCAGCCAGCTTTATGGTTTTGGGTTGCGCCTGTTCCGGATCATCAAGAACTTCTGCTTCCAGCTCAGGTGTGAGTGTGGCGGTTTCCATTGTTGTCTTTCCTCTCGTTGTAACCGGGAGAAAGAGAACAATACCCCCACAGGGGAATTGCAATGCTCTTCCCCCGGTGGGTGATTTTTTGATTTCGCACAAGGGTGCCTTCAGTCAGTTCAAATACTGCATGGCAATTCCCTCAAGGATTCGTTTCTGCAGGGCGTTATCCTCGGGCCAGCTGACAAGGTATGCCTCCCGCAGCTCTTCTCCACCAAAGGAGTAGAGCTTTTCAGGTTGCAGCACCTCGTCCCACAGCCAACCTTGCCACTCCGGTTTTAAAGGAACAGTCGTTCCGGCATTAAGCCGTAGAAATGCTCTCTCCGTTACGGTGGTCATATCCGGGCCATAAACAACCGCTGCCTGTCTTGGTCTGGTTTTTCCTTGGATTTCAAAATAACATGAACTTATCATCACTTTATTGACCGTTTCTCCGATCTTTCGAGTGCGATAAGTGGCGGGATCAACCAGAAAGTCAAGCTCTGTACGGGAGTCATCCTGTTT
>DRLX01000269.1 GCA_011322715.1 Desulfobulbaceae bacterium | reverse complement strand
CGAAAACGGTAAGGAAAACGGGATATGAAACATGCCGGATCGCCATTATAATCATCAAAAGACAACATCTGTTCCGACCAGCCGCCTCCACTTGTTGCTGTTGGAAAATATCAACGCAAAATGAGCAAGGAAGAAGTGGTACTCTCAAGTAATTTATCTACCATGGATCTGGAAAAAAGTTTTTTCAGCAAAGACTCCCTGCCTCCCATCCACAAGGCAACAATCCCCTCCCGAGAGGAGGCGGTCACGTAGTCTTGCACCTCTTCACGATTGATCAATTTTATCCAGGCGCCGATACCCAGTTCGTTGTAATATTTAAGCAGCTCGACCATCCGTTTTTCGATCTTGTCCTTTTTTCCTTTTTTCTCCTTCACGCCGATGATCTTCAGACCGGCATCGTGCAAAGTAACCAATTGATTCACCATTTCCAATGAATCCTGACTGACCACCGACTGATCAAGAATGGAAATAATCTGCCTTGCCCTGCGCACCTGCTTAATGACCAGGACGGAACATGGAGCATCTCTGGCTACACGCAGCGGCACATTCATCTCGCCGTCCCATTCACAGCCGAATTTCCTGCTGCAACCAAGGATTATCAGATCACTTTCCACTTCTGCGGCCAGGGCAAGGGCCTCCTTGGCAACACTTCCGGTCCGTATGTGCAGGGAAAACTCTTTCATTCCTCTGGACGTCAACAGCCATTTACCCGGACCTGTTTCCCGCCAGGTTTGGTCGGTAAATTCTGCATAGGGCAAATCTTCCGGAGGAAAAAACCCATACAAATCCTGCTGGTATTTCAACAATCCGTTGACCAGAGATTTTGCCGGCTTTGTATCCTTTTCCTGGACACCTAAAAAAATAATATCGGCAAAGGTATTTTCGGCAAGCCGGGCAACATCCTTGATGATTTTGCGACTGTAGCTTCCGGTATCCAGTATAACCAGTATTTTCATTCCATCTCCTTATCCCGCTTTCCTCAGACCCCGTCAATGCACCAGTAACACGGAAGAGAGAGAATTGGCCAGCGTGGCCATCCGCATACTCTTCCTACTCGGCAGGGTAGAAGCCACCAGGGCATAATCCTTCAGGTAATCGCCAACCTGCTCAGGTGTACCGGAAAGTACAACCACATTATCAGCTGTCTTCCCTGTCCCGGCAAGGAATGTTTCCGCCTCAACAAGATTCTTGCCGCCCTCTTCCCGATCCAGAGTTACAAGTTGTTCATTTTCTTTGAACTTAAAATAAACAATATCGAAACCAAAAGTCGAATCGCCCAGTATTTCCATGCTCTTTTCGACCAGTTCCTTCGAGTCAACACTGTCGGCACAGAGCAGAGCACATTTTTTACTGATGGAAAGATTTTTTACCATCAGCACCGGACAGGGGGCCTGGGAATACAGTGGAGAACTGATGAATCGATAGAACTGCTCGGGATCGGCAGTATTTAAATATCCTTCGATATAGAGTTGATATGAGCCGCTTCGCAATTCATACATAATCTCCTCGGTCCGATTACCGACAAATATTTTGGGTCGACCGGCCAGAGGGCAGTCAATATTCTCCGTGCGAAGCATCCGGTCAACCACTCTCTTCCCGTTTGCGCCGACTCCCTCTTCCCAGGCACGCTGAATCCATCCGGAGCCGACCTGGTCCTTTTCATCAGGTTGCTCCACATGAACGATAAAAAGAGAAAGAGGAATAAAATTATTGAGATAAGCAGTAAAACGCAGAGCTATGCTTGCCGCCAGATTTTCATCGACATATAACAGGGTTTTCAACATGAACTTCACCTTAACGGAACAGATATTCGTTATTTAATAGGGGCAATCAAGCCTCCCGGCTTTTTTTTCTCTTTGCCTCCGCCCTGCCGATGACCTCGACTATTTCCCCAAGTTTAAACGGTTTTGCAAGAAAATCGAATACGCCTTTATTGTATGATTCCCTGGCGGTCGCCATGGTGGCAAAACCGGTGATGACAATGACCTCGGTATCCGGATACTTTTCTTTCACCAGGGTAAGGAACTGCATACCATCCATCCCTTCCATCTTTAAATCGGTGACCACAATATCAAAGGACCGCTCTTCAATTCGCTCCAAGGCCTCTTTACTGCTGGTGAATGATTCAACCTCATAGCCTTTTTTTTCAAGCGACGGTTTTAGCCGTTTACCGACGATGGGTTCATCATCCAGAATCAGGATACTGGTCTGTTTATTTTCCATGTTCATGCTCCATGATGGTTCGTATCTTGTTGAAAAAGATGTCGATGGTCTCTTCACTGACCATTTCGACATCAAGCTGCCGGGTAAAGCCGACAAGTACGCCAAGAAGAAAAAGACGCTTCATCATCCGTTCCCGGTTTGTTCTTTTCAATCTGGCCACGACAATATCACCATACAGCTCACAAAGGAAATCATAATGGGAAAGTATTTTTGCAAGCAGACGTGTCCTCCGTGACCGTCTGATTGTTTCAGTGACGCCGCCTGAAAATCTGAAATAAATATGATTGTCTAAAATATTATCGGAGACAAAGGCATCAATGACCGTAAAGTGATAACCGAGCCGGAAATTTATATTGGTGTACTCGGCCGAGACCACGGCCAGATTACGCCCCACATCCTCCGGCGAGGTGGAACGGACGGAAGTGGTTCGGGTCAGGCTGGACATAAAACTGGAGAAATCGACTCCGGCCGGGGCCATGTCCCAGATACCGGGATAGGACATGCCGTCAAGTATTGCCCGCATGGGCACGGAGGTGATTTGTTCGGGCCGGATTCCCTG
>DRLX01000268.1 GCA_011322715.1 Desulfobulbaceae bacterium | reverse complement strand
GATATAACTCCTGCCCTATGGATGGATTTGATTTTGAGAAAGTGGCTGAGCTTATCAAACTTCCCGATGACCACGTTATTGCGATGTTTGTGGCAATCGGCAAGGGAGTCAAAGAACCTTGGCCTCGTCCAGGCCAATTACAACTCGATGAGGTGGTTATTACAAATACCTTTGGTTGATGTCCGTTTTTTTTTTGAGTTAAAGGCTTTGCACCAAAACGAGCAGCAGCTGAATTGTTCCCCTGCATGTTTGCGTGTATCCTCGTTGCAGACTGTTAGATGTCCATTGTTCATTGCCGGTGGAGATTCTATGTTGTAGCCGGTCAAATTCAAACAACCTTTCTATTTTTTCTTTTTTGATATTAATTCAGTCTGTTGCATATAGTGTTTTTTATATTTTTCATGTTTTCTTTTTACTGGCCCGCTTGTTGCAATGCCACATTGTAGCTCTTCTCTCGGTGGTTTTCTTTGACGGTACTTTCGGAGGAAAAATACATATGAAGATTTTTTTTAAAAGCAAATATCTTTTGTTGCAGGTATTTGCAGTCACAATTTTTATTGTTTTTTGTGTAACAGGGACTGAGGTTCGGGCAAACAATATTCTTTTCCTTACGCTACCGGCTATCCTATCTGGTCATGGGCAGGGTGGCGGTGGTACAGGTGGCGGCACCACCCCGCCTGCAAATGGTGATTATGTAGTGATCGGCTGGAATGATCTGGGCATGCACTGTATTGATGAGAGTTTTGAAGATTTCGGTTTATTACCACCGTTTAACACCCTTGTTGCCCAGGTAATCAAGCGTGGAAAAGAACCAAAGATCGTGACCAGCGGTATTAAAGTTACCTATCGAATTCTCGATAATACGCGCTCTGATACAAAGACGAATTTCTGGGATTATGTCAATCAGCTTTTTGGTGTGTCGCTGGAAAGCAACATAGGGCTGGCAGGGTTTGGATTGCAAGGAACCATGCGGGCTGAGCCCGATTCCTTCATCGCTGAAGGAATTCCATTGACGCCACATAGTGACAGTGCACCGAAGGTTTTGTCGCCATATCAAATTGCAGAAATCAAAGTGTTTGATTTACAGGGACGGGAGCTGGCTTCCACCCAGACAGTTGCTCCGGTATCGACGGAGATACGTTGTGATAATTGTCATGGAGATAGAGGGATGGCAAATCCGGATATTGCAACCGGAGTAGTGAAACAGAATATCCTTACCCTGCATGATCAGGAAGAAGGAACACAGCTTATGGCAAACAGACCCATTCTCTGTGCAAATTGCCACGCTTCCGCAGCATTGAATAAACCGGGAAAATCAGGGCTGCCGAGTCTGTCAAAAGCCATGCATGGGAAACATAAAAAAATTGATGACGGGACCATGGCTGGGACCTGTTATCGTTGTCATCCGGGAACGCAGACCAAATGTTTACGGGGCATTATGTTTCAAAAAGGGGAGTCCTGTCAGGATTGCCATGGCAATCTCAAAGATCTGGCAAGCAGTGGTCGAAGGCCATGGATTGATGAACCAAGGTGTGGTCAGTGCCATGATTCAGCCTACAGTGAACCGGCCAATACGCTGTACCGGTTTTCCCGTGGACATCATGGGGTATTCTGCCAGGCCTGCCACGGCAGTCAGCATGCAATCTATCCGACGGTGAATCCGGAAGACAACGCCCAGTCAATACGTCTGCAGGGACACGGCGGTACCATTGACACCTGTCGGGTCTGCCACACCAATGACCCGGACCCTGGTGAAGGGCCACATGGCGGTGGAAACGGCGATTGAAACGACTTTTCAGATAAATAACTGTTTTCCGGAACGGCTTTGTTCGAAGCCTTTCCAACGAATTATGAAAAAGGCCTCGTTTATGTCCGGCGAGGTCTTTTTTACATTTCGACCCTGTTCCTACCATTTTTTTTGGCCCTGTACAGGGCCTTATCACTGTGCTCGATAAGTATATCGCGAGTAACTGGATGCTCTTGATTATTCTCACTGCCGGCAATACCGCAGCTTATAGTCACGGACAAGGTTTGTTCGCCGCAGGTGATTTCCAGCTGTTCAATACCTCTGCGAACGCGTTGGGCCAGTACCTTGGCGCTGGTCAGGCCTGTTTCCGGTAAAATAACGGCAAATTCTTCGCCTCCATAGCGGGCAACCATGTCGCAACGTCGAACCAGCTTAACCATGGTGTTGCTGACTTCCTGCAAAACCTGGTCGCCGGCCGGATGCCCGTATCGGTCATTTACTTTTTTAAAAAAATCAATATCTATAAGCAATAATGAAAGTGGATGATTATACCGTTTGGCCCTTTTAAGTTCGGATTCAAGAACTTCCTGGAAATATCTGTGATTATACAAACCTGTCAGGCCATCGCGAAATGCCAGCTCCCGCAGGCTGTCATTAGCCATTTTTAACTCCATGGCCAGTTGTTCTGCACTCTGTTTTGCCTGCTTTAATTCAAGAACTATCTGAGCATAGGAAAAATTTAGTCGACCGAGTTCTTCGTTTGCCTCCTGCATGATGAGAGAAAAAGGTTTGATATCACCAGGATCAAGGGCAAAGAGGTCAAGGATTTCACGGGCCTTTTCCCCCACGGTATCAATCAGTTGATCGGTCTGTTCATCAGAGAGTTGATAATGCTTTTTCAACCCCTCATGAACGGCGATACATTTACTGTTTGCGTGAACTCCGTAATAAATGGAGGCAATCTTGTCTGCAAATTGCAGAATCCTGGATGCATCTTTAAACTGATTTTCGACGATATCGGTATGGTGGAAAAGAATCGGTTGGTGTATTACCTCCGGCAGGTTCCAGACGGTAAGCAGGTGGCTGCCGACTTCAGTGTGATCAAAGCCGAATTTTTTTTGTTCCATCTGACAGGTTGTCTTACCGCTTACCCGTTTTTCATCCTGCAGGGCCATGTAGGAAGAGGTGTCGGAAAGGTAGAGAATAAGGACGCCAATGTCTTGCAGCAGGGCGGTAACAAAAAGATCTTGATCGTGCAGGTTTGTATATTCAGCAAGGGTTTCGGCGGCAACCGCCGCTGTGATGGCCCGCCGCCAGAAAAGAGTCACATCAAAACTTCCCTGGGGTGCCTCCTGAAAGTCCTGGACAATGACAAAGGAGAGGGCAATGTTTTTCAGGGCATTGGTGCCGATGAGTGCTGTGGCCTGGCTCAGAGAATCCACCGGGTTTGGAAAACCATAGAGGGATGAGTTTGCTATTTTCAGGATACGGACGGTCAGGGCTGGATCTGTCGAAATAATCCGGGCCAGTTCATCAAAGGAATTCTCATCCTTGCGCACAGCTTCAAGGATTTTCAGGGCAATAGCCGGGGGGGAAGGTAGTTTTATCTTTTCAGTAAAAAAATCTTCTATGGTCGTCATGGAACTCCGTTCGCAGCACCAAGATCGGCGATTTTTCTTCTATCGTATGATCCTGATAAATAAAAAAAGAAAAATTTTCTGTAAGTCAACGATGACTAATAAAAAAAATAACAGGTAATTTGGTTTTGGAAAAAGAAATATTTCATGGTTTAAAATCCGTTAATAAAAACAGCCAGCCTGTATTTATCTTTTTCCCGGAGCCGGGATGCGGAACAGTGCTTGAATATTCATCGGCGCCTATGTCCGGACCGGCACCGAGCGGTCTTGTCTGCATGTCATAATCATCAGTCAGCTCGGCAAAGGGGAGGGCGGCGCCGGTAACGCCTGTCCTTTCAGCGCGCAGGTGCAGGTCGCCTTTTTGGGCATTGACAAACCAGTCGGCGGTGGCATTGGTGATATTATGGGAAAGCAGGGTTGTTGAGCCGTTGTTTCTTGACGTGATATGACGGTTGCACAGGTTATTGACAATGGTCAGGTTGTTGCTTGCGTCAAAACGGTATTCAATACCATTGGGATAGCCATGTTCCTGAAAAACAGTGTTGTTGTAGACCTGGGCGCCGGAAGCCGACTCCAGGCCGATACCCACGTCACTGTGGCCGTGGTCGGGCCCGTGGTAGATCATGTTGTTGCGTATAATGCCGCCGCTGTGGCCGCTATCGCCAAGACCAAATCCTATGCCCCGGTCACAGTCGATAATCAGGTTGCGCTGCACCAGGGTATCCGTGGAGCCCGACCAGAAATGAACGCCGTGCTCGGCCAGGCCGCCGCTGCACCAGAATCCCTGGATCCTGTTATCTTCAATAATCCAGTTGTCGGCCTGGTGGGCATCAACACCGCCGGTATAACAGGAGCCGTTACGGTCCCAAACCTTGGCCCGGCCGCTATCGGTCAGTTCGATCAAACAGTTTGCAATACGGCCGCTATCAACAAAATGACTTCTGGCTGAATCGGGATTGATCTTTATGGCCTGCTGGCCTGGATCAACGATATGGAGATTGCGAATTATTGTGCCTGTTACAT
>DRLX01000267.1 GCA_011322715.1 Desulfobulbaceae bacterium | reverse complement strand
CAATGTGATGTGGCTATATCCGGAAACGGCTGC
The DNA here is from genome assembly GCA_011322715.1 of Desulfobulbaceae bacterium. Lineage (GTDB taxonomy): Bacteria > Desulfobacterota > Desulfobulbia > Desulfobulbales > Desulfobulbaceae > DRLX01. The sequence goes on along the minus strand of DRLX01000267.1, from coordinate 2,750 downwards.
CTGATTACATTAATGTATTTCAGCAAAAATTGAGGACGGTTGCCGGGATGCAAAGAGAAAAACACGGAACAAAGGTGAAACAAGTCTCTACCGGAGGGGGCAATAACCACTCAAAGGATATATTCTTTCTCTGCATACAACACACAGCTGCAGACAGTTTTTTCTACGGCTCTTATGCACGTCGTGCTTGACATCAGGATAAGCGGTCTTACCTGTTGAATAGAAGAGCTTTACGGGCAAAGGACAATTCATTCATGGAACATATTGCATTTATAAAAACACTCATCGGTATTCTGGCCATCGTCAATCCTCTGGGGGCCATTCCGGTCTTTCTGTCGTTGTGTGGAGAGCGATCGCCGAAAGAGGCGAGCACCATCGCCAGGATAACCGCTCTTTCGGTGGGCCTGGTTCTCCTCATCTCCACATGGGCAGGCAACCCCTTGCTCACCTTTTTCGGCATCGGTATTCCCTCCTTTCGCACCGGCGGAGGCCTGCTGATTCTGCTCATGGCCATTGCCATGATGCATGCAAAACAGAGTCGGGCCAAACGCAGCCCTGAGGAAGAAGATGCCGACAGCGACAAAGAGGATGTTGCCGTCGTTCCCCTTGCCATTCCCCTGCTGGCCGGGCCGGGGGCGATCAGCCTTGTCGTTGTAGCAGGACAGCAGGCGGCAAACCTGATGGATCGCTTGTTAATCAGCCTTTGTATTCTCGCGGTGGCGCTTATTGTCTGGATAACCCTTCTACTTGCCGAGCCCATCGGCAAACGGCTTGGAATAACCGGTCTCAATATCGCCACCCGTATCATGGGACTCCTGCTTTCCGCAATCGGGATCCAGATGATTGCCGAAGGATTGCAACAACTCTTTCCAGGCCTGTCCTGAGGACAGATAACCGCAAGCGCTATGAAACGTCTTTCCAGGTTCACCGTGTCTTCCCTTTTCTTTGTTTTCCTGTTTGTGGGTGTTGTGCCGCAGAGCGCAGCAAATGCTGCGACCGGCAATAGCCCGACAAAGCAGACTCCATCGTCGACAAAGCAACCGGCGACGAAAACTGAAGCCGTTCCAACAATCCCACCTGTCACCGCAGATCAGGTGACGGCACGCCGACGGGATATTCAAACGGAAAAAAACGCTCTCGAAAAATTACAAAGCGAGGTGAAGGCGACAAAAAAGAATCGTGACCGGAAGCTGGCCGAACTGCAAAACGCCACTGTTACGGAAACAATGCTGGAGCAAAGCCGGTTGGCTATGGAATCGACCAGGGTGAATATCCAGTCGATACTTCTTGATATCAACCATATCCAACAGCAGTCCGAAAATCTGCAATCAGCACTTGTTGATCTCCAACATCAGATAGATTCGTTTACCGACAAACAGGACGAGCATATAGCAGCGCTGCAAAGTCGGATATTACTGACCAGATCATTGCTCACGCTTAATCATACATATGCCGACCTGCTTTCCACTCACCTGGGCCTGCTCCGGGAAAAAGCCGACCTTGCCGCTTCATGGCTGCAAAGTGTCCAGGCCGTCTATACAAAACAGCAACATCTGCGCCATCAGGAATCGCTGGAAGACATGAAACGCCGGCTGCTGAAAGAAGAGAAAAAAGCACAGGCGCAGGCGCTGCAAATTCAGCAGAAACTGGCAGCGCTCAAGGGCAATACCTCCGCAACAGAGGCCAGGCGGGATTTTCTGCAGAAACAGCTTGAATCATTAAATGAGTCACTGAATATTCTGAAAACAAAAGTGACGATTCAAGCCATGAAGAACACTTATGAGGGCATGAATCTTGGCCAACTGACCAACCTTACAGCCGACACTCTGCAGGCGGACATTAAAACGCTGCAGAAGATGACGACGCAGTTACATCCCCTTATACGTCTGACATCCGGCAGGTTAACGGTTTTTCAGCAGCAATGGGCCCTGTTGCAGAAACAATATGCTCTAAAAAATATTTCCGGAGATTTATTCACCAGGGAAAAGAAAATCCTGACCTCCCTGATCAACCAGTACACCTCCCTGGCGACCGAACTGCAGTCCTTTCTCACCCAAATTCAACAGAACCAGGAACAGTTAAAAACAGCCTACAACAGAAGTGTTCAACGCAGCTTAACGGCCCGCGAACCACTGCCCCATGATTTGGCAAGCTGGAGAAAACTGGTGGCGGAACTCTCCGCTCTGCCGGTTCGACTGCAAGAGATTTCCCGGAAAAGTATCAGGGAGCTCTATTCCGGGTGGAACCAGGCCCCTCCGGTCCGGAAACTGAGTTTTGTGGCTGGTGTTTTTATTCTCCTTATTTTTTCCGTGGCCCTTGGCCGTTGCACCCAGGGGAAATGTGAAAAAACGCCGGAACAAAAAAATATTGTTGCCAAATTCAACGTTATCCTCCTCTCCCTGCTCCGGGGAAGCCGTATAGCCGTTGTTGTCGGTGGTACCGTTGTACTAGCCGGCTGGATTTTCCAGGTCGACCATACCATTTTTCGTTTTTTCCTGTTGATCGTTGCCGTCTGGATCGCGCTCCGACTTGTGATTAAAATAAGTTATTGGATTTTCATCTCACCTCTGGTGCCAATCGAAAATCGGCAACCACGACTCTATCGTCTGGTTGTCCATGGGGCCATTGCAAGTGCGTTTTTTTCCTTTCTGGTGGGGCTGGGAAATATCGGCATTTATTCTCTCCAGTTACGTGCTGTTATTGATCGGCTATTTATGGTCCTCCTGCTTTTGCTGGTTTATTTTTTTATC
>DRLX01000266.1 GCA_011322715.1 Desulfobulbaceae bacterium | reverse complement strand
CCCGGAGAAGCATAACGGGAAATCATTTTTTTTACCGATGAAAAAGGTTTTTCCTTGAGAAAAAGGTTTTCACCTCGTAACATTGAGATAATTCATGAGAATTATTCTTGAAATACTTCTACTTCTCTTTGGTTGCAAAGACCGGAGACTTGCACTCATCAAGAGCAGGAATAAATACACCATCAAATCTGAAAAACTTCAAACCGCCATGCCTAAAAAAACTATCCTGAAGCTGACGACTCTTCTTGTGTCCCTGGGTTTTCTGACTGTATTGTCGCCGCCGGCACCGCAAGCCGGTGAGCTGGATGACTGCATGGCCAGGGCCATGCGCACCGCTTCCGACACCACGACAATAGGTGAATTACGTCTGCAATGTGAAAAAAAGATCCATGCCGGAGTTTTTACTCCGGATACGAGTCCGGTGGAGAAACCTCTTGTCAGTGAACGCATTCACGAAGACAAGGAACATGTCCTCCAGCCCTTTACTCTGATGGCGCATAAGCCCAATTATATTTTGTTTGCCGCCTATAATGCAAGCTCATACAATGCAAAACCCTTCCAGGAACAGTTTGATGATCCAGGGTTGGATGTCGATGATACGGAAGCACAATTTCAACTCAGTATTAAATTTCCCCTGCTGGTGAATCTCTTTAATAATACCGCTGATATTTATGCCGCCTATACCAATCGGTCATTCTGGCAGGTCTATAACAGTAAGGAATCCGCCCCGTTTCGGGAAACCAACCACGAGCCCGAGGCATGGATTCAATTTCATCCGCACTGGCAGTTGTTCGGTTTCACCAATGTCTGGAATTCATTCGGTATCGTCCATCAATCAAACGGCCGGGGCGGAGAACTTTCCCGCAGCTGGAACCGTGTTTATGCATGGTTGACAGTGGAACGCGGCGACCTGGCCATGAGTATCAAGCCCTGGATAAGAATCCAGGAAGATTACCAGGATGACGATAATCCGGATATCACCCATTACCTTGGCCATGGAGAATTCTACGCCTCCTATAAATGGCGGGAAAATGTCTTCAGCTTAATGTCCAGGAACAACCTGGAATCCGGCTTTCAACGAGGGGCCGTCGAGCTGAGCTGGAGTTTTCCCCTACCGCACTGGCCGTACTTAAAGGGTTATGTCCATTATTTCAACGGCTATGGAGAAAGTCTGATCGACTATAATCACCATGCAAACACCATCGGTATCGGCCTTTCCCTCACGGACTGGCTGTAAGGGGTGCGGCCAAAAAATCATTGCCCGATTTGTGTTCTATCAGCCGCCGATACGTGACATCCGGCCATGGCAATCGCCGCCGTCTTCCTTAAGACGCTCGGCCATCTGATGGCCTTTGGGTTTGTTGCGAATTGCCGTAAGTAAGGTTTCCCGGATATCGGCATCACTGCAGCCGGCCCGCAGCACGCTTTTCAGGTCGGTTTCCTCATCATGGAGCAGGCAGGAACGCAGCCTCCCCTCGGAAGTCAGACGCAGCCGATTGCAGCGGTCGCAAAAATGATGGCTTATAGGACTGATGAATCCCAACGAGCCCACGGCATCAGCGCCCAGTTTAAAAACCGATGCCGGGCCGTCGGCCTGCTGTTTCTCCTGGGGAATCAATTCCCCGAGAGCGCCGAACCGGGCCTTGATTTCATCAGATGACATGTAGGTGTCCCTGGTCCAGCGGGTTGAAGTGCCGATGGGCATAAACTCAATAAATCGGATCTGCAGCGGCATCTTCCTGGAAAGTTCTGCAAAAGCGGGTAATTCATCATCATTGATATCCCGCATCACCACCATATTGAGTTTAACCGGTGAAAAACCAAGATCCAGCGCTGTTTCAATTCCTTTCCAGACCCTGTCAAAACAATCAACACCCGTAATCTCCGCAAAACGCTCGCGTTGTAATGTATCAAGACTGATATTGACCTTTGTCACTCCGGCGTCAAAAAGCCCTTGCGCATACTTTTCAAGGAGCACACCATTGGTGGTAATACGAATATCATCAAGGCCTTCTATTTCGGCAAGATGCCGAATAAAATGCATAATATTATTCCTGACCAACGGCTCACCGCCGGTCAGGCGCAGTTTGGAAATACCCATTCCCACGGCAACCCGAACGACCCGAAGCAATTCTTCGTAGGTGAGCAGTTCATCCTGTCCGAGTTTGACCAGACAACCATTTTTTTCGTCTTCGGTCACACAGTACATGCACTTCAGGTTGCAGCGATCGGTCAATGACAACCGCAGGTAGGAAATCGTGCGTGAAAACATATCCATCGGAGCTGGTTGAACAGCAGGGTGTTCGGCGTTTATATCCTTCATCGAGATGTATGGTTGAGCTTGCAATATAATGGTATATTCGGTACAGACACAGTTCGTGCCCTCTATCCTCGGCAATAAAGGCCCACTGTTACCACCAAACGAAGCACATTGCAAGACAGGCCATTTGTTATGCTCATCCTTGCCATAGAAAGTTCCTGTGACGATACCGCAGCCGCTGTTGTTACGGCTCCCGACCAGGTACACTCAAATATCATCTCCAGTCAGTTTGAAGTCCATGCCCCCTTCGGCGGTATTGTGCCGGAGCTTGCGTCACGTGCCCACATTGAGGCAATCAGACCCCTGGTTGAACAGGCGCTTGCGCAGGCAGAGGTTGATTTGGACGATATCGATCTTATTGCCGCCACTCAAGGACCGGGGTTGGTCGGATCGCTTCTGGTCGGCTTTACCTTTGCCAAGGCCCTGGCGCTGGTGAAAAATATTCCCTGTGTCGGAGTTGACCATATGGCCGGCCACTTGCTTTCCTCCCTACTTCTTGACGATCCACCCGGTTTTCCCTACACGGCCCTGGTTGTTTCCGGCGGTAACACAAGCCTGTTTAGCGTCAAGGGCCATACCGACTATGTGCTTATGGGCCGAACCAGAGATGATGCCGCAGGTGAGGCCTTTGACAAGGTCGCAAAACTTCTTGAACTTGGGTATCCCGGCGGCCCGGCAGTCAGCATTACCGCTGAAAAGGGTGACCCGACAGCCTTTACATTTCCAAGGGCCTGGCTGGATAAAGACAGCCTTGATTTCAGTTTCAGCGGTCTCAAGACCTCTGTGGTCAACACTGTTCACAAGTTCAAACAACGGGGTGAACAGATTCCGGTTGCTGATATCTGCGCCTCATTTGAACAGGCTGTCGTTGAAGTGCTGGCTGAAAAAACACTTGCCGCCGCCCGAAAAAACAATCATGGGGCCGTTGTTCTCGGCGGCGGCGTGGCCTGTAACAAACAATTACGCATGCAGCTCTCACAACGATGCCGGGAGAACGACATACAACTGTTTGTACCCGATCCCGTCTTCTGTACGGACAATGCCGCCATGATCGCCCTGGCCGGATATTATCGCTACAAGCAGGGAAAGCTGCTGCTACCCGATGATGATGCCTACTCACGTTCACCCCTCAATTAGGGAACCATGGCCGAAAATTCGACGAAAAACATCTTGCGACGGCAAAAGCTGGCGCCCCACAAAAAGCTGGGCCAGAATTTTCTCGTCCACCGGCATACTGCCGAACGTATTGTCCAACTGGCGGATATCGAAAAAAACGACATTGTCACTGAAGTCGGCGTCGGCCTGGGTGCTTTAACCGAACCACTTGCAAAAGCTGCACGCAAGGTCATCGGTATTGAAGCCGACTCGGGCATTATCCGCATGCACAGGGAACAAAAGGACCTGCCGGAAAACGTGGATCTACGGCATCAGGATATTTTACAGACTGATTTTGAACAACTGGCCGAAGAATCCGGAGGAAGGATTATTTTTGTTGCCAATCTCCCCTACTCCATATCCACTCCCTTTCTGTTTCGGCTCTTTGCCAATGCGCATCTCGTAAGAAAAGGCATCATCATGCTGCAGAAAGAGGTGGCGCTCCGCCTGATGGCCGGGCCAGGCACCAAAGAATACGGTGTACCAACTGTTTTGCTGGCAAGTTGCGCCGACATCAAAATGCTGATGCAGGTGAAGCCGGAAGAATTTCATCCCCGGCCTAAAGTTGATTCGGCAGTGGTCCGATTACGTTTCTCCCCTGTTCCGGAAAAGGTTGAAAGACTTGACAAGTTTTGCGCAAACACGTTACGAAAGGTTGTCAACGCCGCCTTCGGCCAACGCAGAAAAACCCTTCTTAATGCCTTGGCAGGTGGAAACTTTCACCAAACAAAGAAACAACTGAGCACCATACTTCTTTCCTGCGACATTTCGCCGTCAATTCGGGCGGAACGACTCGAAATACAAGATTTTATCCGATTGGCCAATGCCCTGGAAGAGCATATCCATACTATTGATTGATATACGGTTTGCCTGTATCGGGTACTGCTGCCGCAGAGGAATAACGCCGTGAAATGGGATATTCGTCGCACGGCGAAATATTATCTTGTCCGCCTGAAACGTTTGCAGGGTTCACCCCATTCCCTGGCCATGGGAGCGGCCATTGGCGCAGCCGTTGCCATTACGCCGACACTTCCGCTACACACCATAATT
>DRLX01000265.1 GCA_011322715.1 Desulfobulbaceae bacterium | reverse complement strand
TGGCCGGTATCAAGGCCCAGTTCCTGAAAACCGATCATATAGTTCCATATCCGGTCCTGCCAGTCAATCGTGTAGGGAACACCGCCGGGACGTTCAAAGCGGTGCAGCCAGCGGAGAAAGGGCAGACACAGGGTCCGGCCGCCGGCCTGGCGGAATTTTTCATGGATATAGCCCTCTTCACCGCCGAATCCACGAAAATCCGGATTGAAACCGGGCCACGCCTTTTTTCGACAGGCAAACAGGCCACATCCCTGCATGGGAATGTCGAAGGGCTCGCCGTCTTCATCATCGGCCTGGTTGTCATAGGCCCATACCCCATACATCCCACCCCGCCAGCTGTCGGCAAAATGGGTATTCATGGTTCGTAAATCATCATTGAGCAGAGGACCCTGGAGAAGATCATTGCACAGGGGATGTTTGTCACAATAGGCCAGAAGGCGGGCCAGGGCGCCCGGAACAATAAGGACATGGCAGTCCATGCAGAGGACAAAATCACCTGCGGCCTCGGCAAAGATGCGGTCTTTGACAAAAGGACTGGTAGCTTTGTGGTAAGGGACGTACCGATAGTTGCCAAGGCATTCAAGTTTTTTCAGGGCAGGGGCATCTTTGCCTTCCGGATGATTATCAATGACCAGAATTTCAATATCATCCCGAACCTCTTTATGATACAGGCCGATTGCCTGCACGGAAAAATAGGCGCCGTCATAATCATCATAGACGGCCATGCCGATGGTCAGTTTTTTCTTTGCCTGTCTTGGTGTTGCCGGCAGAACTTTTTGTTTTCTTTTCCCGAAGGCCCTGGAGGAAAAAGGGGCAGGCCTCGGCGCGCTCACCATGCCTGCAAGCCTGTTGAACTGTTGCGGTGTAAGCGAGCTGTCCAGGGCCAGTTCGCAGAAGGCATCAAGGGAGTTCTCCAGCTGTTGAAAAGAACCATAGGTCAGGCGGCAGGCCGGGACCTGCCTGCACAACTTGACCACATCGGTAAACCCGTGACCGGGCAGGTTGCGGGCATTGACATGACAGCCCATGAGCTGCAGACCTGCCTGGGCGGGCGACATCGGCTCAAGCTCAAGAGCGGCCTCTTGCTCAAATCTCGGGAAAAGCAGAAGAGAAAGTTCAGGAACAGCGGTTGGTTGATACGGCCCGAAAGCGCCCGGCTGTACCATGGTGACGGTTTCTCCGGTCAGCATGTCGCTATCCGGAATATTGTTCGTTTCCGGCAGCAGGGCGGAGAGTACGGACAATCCATGTTTTTTGAAGTTGAACGGCCGGGTAAACGCCTCAAACCGATGGCCGTCGAACGGGCAATGAACCAGTTCGTCGGTGAGATAGGAAAAACCACGCGTACACAACCAGGCCGAGAGACTGGTCTTTCCGGCGCCGGAGGTTCCCGGTAGCCAGATGCCCTTGTCCTTCCAGGCGACTGCGGCCGCATGCAATGTCAAACCCGAATGGACCCCATCGATCATGGCGTAGATGACCTCGCCCATGAGCAGGTTGGCCATGTTATTTTCATCTTTTTCTCTGCCGATTTTCCTGTTGTCCTTGCTCAGACACCATTCCCCGCCATGCCGCTTAAGAAGAAACACATGGTCCGGCTCTCTGTCCTGTCCGGCCGGAACATGGGCAAAGAGAAACTGCACCATGGCGGTTAACGCGGCAGGATAGTGGAGCACCAGCCTGCGGTCGGCAAAACCAAGGTATCTGCTTTTCATGGATTTTTTTATTGATGTATTTTTATTGAGTTAATCAAGGGAGAGGGCGCCCGCATCCTGCAGGCTTTGCAGGGTTTGTTCCACATCGGCGGGGATTGCATCCGCTGACTCGGGAAAATGTACCGTAAGCAGGGCGATTATGTCGGCAACAGTATTGGTTCCGTTACAGAGATGCCAGACAACGGCGGCCGAGTTGTTGAGGTACACGGTTTTTGTCTGGTCAAGATGGTAGAGCAGGAGTTCGCCGTCAAGTTCTTCCAGCATATAGCCTTCATTTTGGAGGGGATATTTTGATTGATCCATTATTGGGATTCCTGGTTGTTGAGTTGTGGAGGATGAAAGAGGCGGTATCCCGCTGATATACAACGTAAGGAGAGCCAGCGGACAACCATTGCCGGATGGATGAGCCAGTTGCATTGCAGAAGCGAGTCCTCCGGCTTGATGCCGTAATAGGCGTGTTTCCACCAGGGAGAGGGAAAAAAAAGTTCTTTAAAAACAGTTGACCATGGTCGACCCTTTTTAACAATTTTTGAAAGCGGTCTCATTGCCTCGCCGCACCGGTCCGGTGGTCGTATGGTCGGCGGCTGAAATGTCTCGGCAAGAGCACCCGGGCACGGGAATATAAAATGGACACACCGGATTCCATTGATCACATAGGGATACTGTGTGCGTAGTTTTGGCCAGTCAATCCGGTCGTGAAATTTTGTCGCATAGGCCATAATATCATAGAGGTGGATCAGCCGCAGTTCTCTTGAAGCCGAGAAGCCATGCCTGCAGAGATGATAAAGCATGTCCATGTGGCCCATGGCCTTGATGCGGGTCTGACCACATTGGAAGGTTTGCGGTTGTTCGGTCAGGTCATGGATGGTCATTGATTCCGGCGAATCACGGTGCATGGTGTCCGTGTGCAGTTCAATGGTGACGGTCAACCCCTGCACCTTTTTCTGCAGCATGGGCAGGTGGTGGGGCCGGTGGTTGAAACGGTGCAGACCATGGGGCATGGAATAGCCCAGTCCGGAAAGGAGATGGGCCGCAGCTTCCGCTTTTTCCGGGGCAATAAGAAGGTCCATATCGTTCATCGGTCGCAGGGAGGGATCGTCATAGAGGATATGGGCCAGGGCGGCGCCTTTTAAGGCGATAAGTTCGATACCGTTGTCGGTAAACAGGGTGGCTATCTCCTGCAGGCAGGAAAAGCGAATACCGTTGGCGCGTCGATGACGAAGCACCAGTCCCTTTATTTTTTGTAGCTGCTGTTGGGGGACATGGATGTCATGCTGCTGGATAACTCGATAGACCAGCGGCGCCACGGAATGGTATTCGGCTTGTGCCTCAAGACCCGGCCACTGATTCTCATTGAGCTGAGGTATATGGTCGCCGGAAGAGACACCATGCAAACTCAGATTGAGACAGTCAATGAGGAACTGTTTGTGCTGCTGGGCAGAAGATTTCATTATGGTATCACGCCGGCCGGATAAGGTAGGAGGAAAACAACCAAAAAAACTACCAGATTTTTCCTGGTTTATCAGGGATTTTTTTTTAAAAAAGATAGCCCCATGTTGTTGATCATGGTAATTTGATCCATCAAGAATGACTATTAGCTAAAAGGAGGAATTATGCAGGATCAAAAAAATGATGATGGGAAAGGACAAGGTGTGAATCAATCCCGAAGAAAAGCCCTGAAAAAGATTGCCGTTGGCACCGCTGTTGCCGGCGCCCTGGCGGTATCTTCCAAATGGAGCAAACCGGTGGTAAATTCGGTTATTCTTCCCGCCCATGCCCAGGCAACAAATGCGCAGGGACCGGCCACTGACACAACAACGACAACAACGACAACCACAACGACTACAACTACCACGACAACAACTCCTACTCCTACTACTACCGCAAATTCCAACGAGAGATAACCCGTTCGATGACAGAAGAAACGCAGTAAAAGCATGCACCGGCCGCCAAAGGATTCGGCCACTCTTGAAAACTCTCAAACCTTGAATCCTCTTTCTACGGGATTCAAGGTTTTTTTACCTGACATTGTTCAAAATGAGAATGAAGCGATATGTGATCGATTTTTTCCTATACAGTTGTCTCACTGCTCTTGTTCTTGCCGGTGGTGTGGCCAGCGCCGGCTCTGCATCCTCCTGTGTACAGACCACCGGCGGCTGGACCTCCATGCAGGAAAAGAAGATTCTCCTGTTCAATGACCGGGGAAAGAAACTTTTTCTCCTGGCCAGGATTGCCGATGAACCCTTAGAGCTGGCCGCAGGCTATCAGTATATCTGTCCGGATGTTATCAGTCATAGCGCGATCCTGTTTGATTTCGGCAGGCAATTCACCAGTCGTTTTCACATGCGTGGCGTTTTCGCCCCCCTGGATATCGCCTTTTTTGACCAGTCGGGAAAACTTGTCAATGTAGAACATATGACGGCGGAACCACCCGGCTTCTCCGGCAAGCGAAAACTGTATTCGGCTGCGGCGCCTTATCGTTATGCCCTGGAGGTTCCGGCAGGTTACCTGGCGTGCCATTTCCTCACCGGTGATACGACAATGCTTATGGTGGAAAGTGTTCATTGATCGACCTGTTTGATAACTTCACGGATCTGTAGGTTGCTTAAGGCGGAAAATGGCTGTAAAGCTCGATCAATCACCCTGTTGCAGAGGTCACAACAAACGCTCTATTCTGCGTCCGGGCAGGATCCTGATAGCCTGTTTGCTTGTTCTGGTCGGGCTGCGGCTGTTTGTCCTGCTTCCTGTCCGGGTGGTTTCAGAATCCATGCTGCCCACCCTGTATATTGGTGACATTCTTCTGGCCGATATCACCTGTTACGTCCTGCGATTACCCTTCTTTCATACAAGAATTCTTAATACCGGTTCTCCTCAGCGGGGAGATATCGTCCTCTTTGCCTATCCCCTGGATAAACGCCAGGTCTATTTGAAACGTATTATCGGTCTGCCCGGCGATGTAGTTGTTCTTAAAGATCATTCACTCTTTCTCAACGGCAAACAGGTCATTGTGCAACCGGCCTGCATCCGGGACAGGGCGGCGCTGCATTCCAAGGAACACTTTACCTGGGAGGGAAAAGAGAGATTTGGCGACAGGGACCATGCAGTGATGTTTGACGGGGATGGCTCTGCAGACAGAGCAACAAGACGGTTTAAGGTCCCTGCAGGGGCATATTTTGTTCTTGGTGATAACCGGGACCACAGTGTCGACAGCAGGAAATGGGGATTTGTACCGAATGAAAATCTTATCGGCAGGCCCTTTGTTATTCTTTTTTCATGGGATACGAGCAGGCATCGCGTTGAATGGGCACGGACAGGGATGAATATCCACTGATTCAGGCAGGACTTTTGCATGAATTGAGAGGGTATTGTCGATGATATCCCAACAAGAGATGATAATCCGTTAAACGACAGAGGACTGTTCGTTACAAGGGAAATATCCATGCTACTGAAGAAAAGAAGATTGCCGTCCAGGGTTTGTGTCTGTATCGTTTTGATTATAGGCCTTTTTCCCCTGTGCAGCGCCCAGGCCGGTCCGGTAAGTCCCGGAACCTGCCTCAGTGTGGAAGAGGCAAAACTGGTGCAGCTGCTGAATCAGTACCGGGTACAAAACGGCTTAGCTCCGGTTCCGGTTTCGTATTCCCTGACCCTTGTTGGTCAATGGCATGTCCGGGACCTCAATGCCAATCGTCCCGATACCGGCACCGGCTATAATGGACAGGCATGCAACATGCATAGCTGGTCCAACTGGCATCCCGAACTGTGGCATGCCATGTGTTACACCGCAGACCACCATGAGGCCCCGGAGATGTGGGACAAACCCAGACAGATCTCCCAGGGTGTTTATCTGGGGACCGGTTACGAAATTGCCTATTCCTCAGGTGGCCAGGTCACCGCAGAAGCCGCACTTGCGGGTTGGCAGCAAAGCACGCCCCACAGGGACGTCATCCTTGAACAGGGAAGTTGGAGCGGTAAAAACTGGCCGGCCATGGGAGTAGGGCTGTACCAGCATTACGCGGTCATCTGGTTTAGCGAAACTGCTGATACCAGAAGTCTTGGTGGATGCCGACAATCAGACGGTTCAGGAAATTCAAAACTTCTTACCCCGATAATGCAACTGCTGCTGCAATAGCAGACAAAAGTTCCAGGGATGGGATGAAAAAAAACATATCCCTTGTCAGTCCTCAGCTCCAGGCACCGATAACCATCACCAGCCAGCCGGCGATATAGGCAAGTCCTCCCAACGGTGTTACGTAGCCAAGACGCATTTTGGTAAAGGCCATCAGGTACAGACTACCGGAAAAACAAATCGTACCGGCCAGAAAAAGAAAACCGGCAAGAAAAAAGAACCCGGCCTGATCCGGCCATTGCAGGCAGGCCCAGGCGATGGCGAGCATGGCCAGACCATGATACATCTGATACCGGGCTGCTTTGGTTATCCAGGTTGCCTGTTCGTGACCAAGCGAGGTTTCAGCGCCGTGAGCGCCATAGGCACCGGCCGCGACGGCCAAACCCGCGAGTAATGCTCCAAGACCAAAGAAAAATCGTGCCATTATTTCCCTCCACTTTCATGTTTGTAATCGTCTGTTTTCCCGGCTATTCGTTTTTTACCGATGTTCTTTTCGGGAGTGGGTACAGGAAAAATCGATAACGAGGGTATGTGCAATAGTTCATTCCTATTTGACTTTTCAGCCAAAGTAGAGAAGGGTCTACTTTAGAAAATTATTCTATAATAATTACCATGTTATTCCAGCGTGGTCAATTAAACCCTGGTTTCTTGTCTGCACGTGGATGGCATGATTTTCCGGCCGACACCTATGGAAAAACAGTCTGCCGGATACTCCTATTTTTCAGGTGATACGTGATGTGGTGGAAGAAAAAAACACTTACCGGGATGGCAAAAACCTGCGGGTGAGCGGCTAAAATTGGTCCGACGGTCCTGTCGGACGCCCTTGCAGGATTACAGCCGTCAACGGACCCTGACCTGCTGGTCGGCTTTGATACGGCCGATGATGCGGCAGTGTATCGGCTCAGCGATACGATTGCCATGGTGAATACCATTGATTTCATTACCCCACCGGTCGATGATCCCTACTGGTTCGGTCAGATCGCCGCCGCCAATTCCATATCGGATATTTATTCCATGGGCGGCAGGCCGCTGACGGCGCTTAATGTGGTCATGTTTCCGGCAAAAAAACTTGATATGGGCGTACTCAAGGAAATTCTCCGTGGCGGCCATGACAAGGTGGTGGAGGCCGGTGCCGGCCTGGTCGGGGGCCATTCCGTTGAGGATGATGAGCCAAAGTACGGGCTCTGCGTCAACGGCGTTGTTCATCCCGATAAAATCCTGACCAATAGCGGCGCCGTCCCGGGAGACGCCCTGATTCTCACCAAACCCCTTGGCTCGGGGGTACTGTTTAATGCGGTCCGTTCAGGAAAATTGCCCTTTGCTGAAATTGAACGCGACGTTCTGCCGTCACTGGCCGCTCTAAATGGAACCGCCATTGAGGCGGCCCTTGCCTATGATATCCATGCCTGCACGGATATTACGGGATTTGGAATCATCGGCCATTCGCTTGAGATGGCAACGGGCAGCAATGTGGAAATCAGGCTCTTTTATGACAGACTCCCGTTTTACCCGGCCGCGCTTGCCATGTATAAAAAAGGTGAAAACACGGGCAGTAATCATGCCAATCAGCAGATGGTCGCCCCGTCGCTGGTTCTGCGTGCAACCCTGACGGACAAGGAACAGGAACTGTTGTATGATCCACAGACCTCCGGTGGCCTGCTGCTCGCCTTGCCCGCAGAACAGGCGGATGATCTCCTGTCGGCGATGCATAAGCGTGGTGTGGTTGCGGCGGAGAAGATCGGTGAAGTCTGTGCCGGTAAATCTTGTGTTGTTGTCGAATGATCAGGGAGATTATCAAGGGTATCCACCAAGACCAAGTAAATTAGTGTATTATTGTAGTTGGCTTGTGCTGTTGTCGATGCAGAAACTTCCTTCTCTGCTCAGGACTCATGCTTTGCCATCGTTTTCGCAGGCGGCGTTGTTGGGCCGGGGGAAGCTGTTTAAACCAGTGGTATTTTCGGCGAATTTTTTGTCGTTCCTCCTTGGGCAGGTGGCGGAATTTTTCAAATCGGGCCCGGAGTACTTTACGCTGTTTTGGTGAAAGGCTACGCCATTTCTGGAAACGCTTCCTGACTAGGCGCCGTTCTTCTCTGCTCATGCCGAGCCATCGGTCGGCTCCCTTCTGCAGTCGCTTTTGACGTTCAGGTGTAATTTGCCGCCAATGATCGGCAAATCGTTTCAAGACCTGTTGCTCCGCAGGCGAAAGTGAGTCCCAGTTAACAGGTGCTTCCCGAGCAGACACCAGACCGTGGAATGAAATTACGCAGAAAATGAGGAGGAAATTAATCGCTGTCTTGATCATCGCTACCTCCGGCCGGGGGAAGGATTTTTCCTGACGGTTCTTTGTTCTCAGGCATTGGCCTCTTGTGTGCTCCTTTGCCAAAGGAATGTGTTCTCTTGCGCAAAGAAATCGTCTCCATATCTAACGGATCCACATACGCACCGTTCACTGTTTCTCCACTCCCAAGAAATTCAAGAAGTTCCAGGGATGGTGAAGTATTGCCGCCGTCCTGCGCCGGAGAAGTCCAGGCATGAAGCAGGACCGCAGGAATTAAAGCCAGGGCTTTAATTACAGGTTGCATATATCCAGCCCCTTGTCACCCATTGAATCTCCAATGAAATGCCGGTTTATTATGCGTCGCCGGGGGACACTATGTTATCCGGATTGATCTTCATGGGCAAGCCATTGATAGAATTCAATATCCTGGTAAAGGTCCGGGTTGTCACCATCAACAATGATATCCAGATAATCGATTTCCGAAGGTGTTGTCTGCAGAGATGGTGGAGCGGATCCATGCAACCATAGCCCCACGGTCAGGAATACCAGGAATAGGGCCGCCAACCCTGATGCCGCCGGTACCCACTGCCGCCCGGACGGCGAGAAAAAGTTTCTCCGTTTATCGGCCTGTTGGAGAGCATGGGCACGGGCTTGCCTGAGACTTCTCTCAACTCCTGCATCCAGGTGTTCGACGCCTTCATTGAGTTCATTGATAATTTTGTTGACTGCGCTTTTGTCCTTGTTACCAGGCTTCATTGCCAATACTCCCTGAGTTCGGTGCGCAGGGCATGTATTGCCCTGGAGTAATGCGTTTTAACGCTTCCCTCCGAGCATTGCATGACAAATGCAGTCCGGGCAACGCTCATTCCCTCCCATGCCCGCAATAAAAAGACCTGTTGCTGCCGTGGTGGAAGTAGATGCAGTGCGGTCATCAGCGCTTTGGTCGTCTGGTCGATAAGGTGTTGCTTTTCCGGACCAATGCCACCCTTGTCCTCGACCTGTTGAATAGGGTCTGTCTCGTCATTTTCATCATTGCGCCAACGGGTCAAAAAACCACGCCAGCGGTTTCGGACTGCAGTCCTCCGCCGCCAGTCACGGATTTTATTTTGCAGTACCCGGTAGAACAGAGGGCCCCATTCATGTTCAGACCGGGAGTGATAGCGTTGTACCAGAGTAAGCATGGCATCCTGCACCAGATCAAGCGCATCTTCCCGGCTCTTTGTGGCGACATGGGCCATGATATATGCCCGGCGCTCAACATCAGCCAGGAAACGGTCAAGGGCCCGGGTCTGCTCCGGTGTCATCCTCCTGTCATCCTCTATCATTGGGCCCGGTAGATTGTCGGTATCATGAACGGGAGACCGGGCCGGAAACGTTGTCCTTTGCTGGCGGGCAATGATGGCAATTAAATAATCAGACGTTTCATCTTCTATGATGGTCAATTATTCGGTGCGCCCGGCGACCGCGTCGGTCCATTCGGTAATTGATCCGGTTGCCCCGCCGGTCGAGTCGTCCTTCAATACGATTACCTCGCCGGTCTAACCGGTTTTCGATACGATTGCCCCTGCGGTCAAGATGGTTTTCAATGCGATTACCACGCCGATCCAATCGTGCGGCCAGCCGGTATTTGCCGTGATCTTCAGCCCAGCGTGATTTTCGATCCAGCCGTTCATTGATTCTCTCGCCCCGTCGGTCCAGGCGGTCGTTTATTCGTTCTCCACGCCGGTCCAGCCGCTCATTAATTCTTTCACCCCGTTTGTCGAGCCGAAGATTGATACGATCACCTCGTCGATCAAAACGGTTTTCAACGCGTTGGCCGATATCTCGTGCAGCAGCCAACCCCGGCAGGGTTACCATGATAGCAGTTGCACCTATTATTGTCACGAGTGCTCTTTGTACTTTTTTCATTGCTGTGTTCTCCTGGAAATTGTTTTAACGCATGCATTTGTTCAGGCCTGTGGTTCCTCTATTATTGACTAACGCGCATGGTCAATTTTGGTTGACAGGAAAAAAAGAAACAGGAAAAAAGACAAACATCGTTGTGGTCCAGCAATCCTGGTTTATCAGGAATTGAGGTAGGTTGTTCACGGTTGTTGACACGTCATATAAAATTATTTATATTTTTTGTGTATTCCAGTTTGATTGTATTGCAGGGGTGGCGTTGCGCCTGAGAAATACCCATTGAACCTGATTCGGATAATGCCGACGTAGGGAACGCAGAGACGTACGTGTCTTTTTTCTTGAGTTTTTCCAGGGTTCTTTCACCTTCTCCTGCCTTAACCCGCATTTTTTACAGCAGCGGCGCACCATTCCGGATGATGTTCAGCGCCACAGAACAGTGCTGTGATGTTATCGGTGTGGCCGGACTATCCGGAGTCTTCACTACGTTCCGCTTACCTGGTCCGGCCATGCCGGTTTATCATTATTTTTACAAATAGGGGATTCCATGACTGACAGGCAGGTACCGAAAAAATACTGCCGGGTACTGACCATTGCCGGTTCCGACAGCGGCGGCGGGGCCGGCATCCAGGCTGACCTGAAGACCTTTTCCGCCAACGGTTGCTATGGGATGAGCGTGATTACGGCCCTTACCGCCCAGAATACGGTCGGCGTGACCTCCATTCATCCGGTGCCGGTTGATTTTGTCCGGGCGCAGATTGAGGCGGTCCTCTCCGATATCGGTGCGGATGCGGTCAAAATCGGCATGCTGTTTTCCCCTGAATTGATCAAATGCGTGGCCGCTGAACTGGACCGCTTTCAGGTGGAAAAAATCGTTCTTGATCCGGTCATGGTGGCGACCAGCGGCGACAAGCTGCTCCAGGATGATGCCGTCCAGGCATTACAAGACCATCTCATTCCCCTGGCCTCGATTATTACACCGAACCTGCCTGAAGCTGAAGTGCTTGCGGGCCATGAAATCACCTCGCCTGATGGGGTCGCCCAGGCGGCAGCCGAACTGACCGGGCTTGGTTGCCCTGATATTTTAATCAAGGGTGGACATCTTGAGGTTGGGGACAGTGATGATCTGCTCTATCTTGGCCGGGAAAAGCGTAAGGTGTTCCTGTCTGCGGCCCGTATCGACACCACAAACACCCATGGCACAGGCTGTACCCTTTCTTCAGCCATTGCCGCCAATATGGCCAGGGGCAAGGAGGTGGAAGAGGCGGTGCTCCTGGCCAAGGAGTACATTACCAAGGCCATTGCCGCAGGGGCCGACTATGAGCTTGGCAAGGGGCACGGTCCGGTGCATCATTTTCACTGGTTTTTCTAACAGGTCATGGCAAGCCCGGCGATTGTTTTTGAAAATGTGAGCCTGGATTTTGACGGCCGGGTCCTCTTCCGGGATCTTAGCTTTACCATTGACCGGGGGAGCTGTACCTGTCTGCTCGGACCGAGCGGCTGCGGGAAATCCACTATCCTCAAACTGGTATCCGGCGATCCCGCTCTTATCTACACGGGAACGATTCGCTGTGAGGGCGAAGAGACCGCATCCGGCCGGACGGCCTGGATGGCGCAGCAGGACCTGTTGCTGCCCTGGCTTGATGTACTGGCCAATGTCCTGCTCGGGGCAAAACTTCGGGGCGAGGTAAATAAAGAACTGGAGGATAAGGGGCGCGATCTGCTTGCCCATGCAGGACTCGGTAAGGTTGTGCATGCCTGGCCTGCAACCCTGTCCGGAGGTATGCGGCAGCGGGTGGCCCTTTTGCGCACCCTGATGGAAAACCGGTCGATTCTGCTCATGGATGAGCCGTTTTCCGCCCTTGACGCACTTACCCGTATCCGGCTGCAGAATCTTTCCGCCCGGCTCACCAAAGGGGCCACGGTCCTGCTGGTGACCCATGATCCCCTGGAAGCCCTGCGCATGGCCGATCGGATCCTTGTCCTGGAGGGGAGTCCGGTGCGGATAGCAGCAGATATTAATCTTGCGGGCATGCCGCCCAGAGATGCCGATGATCCTGAGATTGCCGTCAACTATCCAGAGTTGCTGGATTTGCTTATGGGCGGGAAAGCGGCATGAAACCCTGGCGGGCGGCCGTCATTGCGGCAGGAATTCTTCTGGTGTGGGAGGGTGTTGTCCTGTTGACCGGCGCACCTCCTTATATCCTGCCCGGCCCTTTGCCGGTGGTCCGCGCCATCAGCAGTCATTTTCCTCTTCTGCTTCACCATCTGCAGACAACCATGATCGAGATTATTCTCGGTCTGATTCTGGGTACTCTTTTCGGTATTTCCAGCGCTCTTGCCATGACCATTCTGCCCCGGCTGAAGGCCTGGATGCTGCCGTTACTGGTCATCAGCCAGGCCATTCCCGTTTTTGCCCTGGCCCCGGTGCTGGTCTTGTGGATGGGGTACGGCATGGCGTCCAAGGTGGCCATGACCGTGTTGATTATATTTTTTCCCGTCTGTTCCTCCTTTTATTCAGGCATGCAGCGTATTGATCCCGATCTGCTCGAACTTGCCCGGATCATGGGGGGGACGCGGGGCGCAATCATGCGTTGGATCGTGATCCCGTCAGCCCTTCCCTCGTTTGCCGCCGGGGTGCGGGTGGCGGCGGCGGTTGCGCCCATCGGAGCGATTGTCGGCGAGTGGGTCGGTTCCAGCAGCGGGCTGGGTTTTTACATGCTCTACACCAACGGACGCATGCAGATAGATCTGATGTTCGCCGCCCTGGCCGTCCTGTCGGCGGCATCGCTTATTCTTTATTTTTCTATAGATTTTTTCCTGGACAAACTGGTGTTCTGGGAAACAACCAAGGAGATACCCCATGCATTGCAAACGTAGAATCTTTTATGTCGTTTTTCTTGCCTGTTTTTTTCTTGCCGGTGCGACGACTGCCCTGGCCGCTGAGAAAATCACCCTGCTGCTCGATTGGTTTGTCAATCCCGACCACGCGCCTATAATCATTGCCCAGGAAATGGGGTATTTCGCCGACCAGGGACTGGAGGTCGAGATCAAGACGCCGGCAAATCCCAATGATCCGCCGAAACTGGTGGCCGCAGGCAAGGCTGATCTTGCGGTTTCCTACCAGCAGCAACTCCATGTCCAGGTCGACCAGGGGTTACCGCTGGTTCGGGTTGCAACCCTTGTGGCCACGCCTCTGAATACGCTGCTTGTGCGGGCGGACAGCGATATCCGCACCATTGGCGATCTGAAGGGCAAGACCATAGGCTACTCGGTGGGCGGCTTTGAAACCGTGTTGCTCAAGGTCATGTTGCAACAGGCCGGGCTGAAACTATCCGATGTCAAACTGGTGAATGTCAATTTTTCTCTGACACCTTCCCTGCTCAGTAAAAAGGTGGATGCCGTCATCGGCGCCTTTCGTAACTTCGAGCTGAACCAGATGGCGATTGAAAAACATCCG
>DRLX01000264.1 GCA_011322715.1 Desulfobulbaceae bacterium | reverse complement strand
GAAACCTGTTGAACCCAAAAGAGGCCCTGCACGATAAACGTGCAGGGCCTCTTTTTTCTCTTTTCTTTTTTTGATCACCATCAATCCTCAGAAACGAGGGATACCATCGCTTGGTATGGTTAAGGATAGAGAACCTTTCCGTGCAGCAGGTGAATTTTATGTCAAATCCCGTAGCGGATACCGAGCGATGGTATCCCTGACACTACTTTGCTGAGCTTTGGTGGTAATCAAGTTTCTTTTTAATCTGTTACTCTTTCCGTCCTGATCAGGAAATCAGTTCTTTGGCCTCTGCCGCGATGGATGCAGCGTCTAGCCCCTGAGCAGCGTACAATTCGGCAGGCTTACCCGAAGACCCGTAATGATGCACTCCCAGACGGCGTAATTGACAGGCTTTTCCCTTGTCCATCAGGACTACGGCAACACTTGCCCCAAGTCCGGTTTGAACATGATGGTCTTCAACAGTCATCAGAGGTCCTATTTCAGCAGCTTCAAGGATACTTTCAACATCCAAGGGCACAAGGGATGCCATATTCAGCACACCGACCGAATATCCTTCAGCCTTCAGAACTTTCCATGCCTCCATACAGGTGGGGGTAAGGGCGCCATAGGTAATAATTGTGGCATCCGTACCACGACGCAGCCAATCAGCTTTACCAGGAATAAATTGATAGTCGGCGTCATAAAAAGGCCGACCCTCTTCGGTAGTGATAATAGGCGTTTTTGACCGGCCCATACCAACAAAATGATTGCCGCGCTCAACGGCAATACACCTGATAATGCGATCGGTCTGATTTGGGTCCGCCGGCATGAACACGGAAAAACGAAAGAAATTTTTCAGCAGACCAAGATAATCAATGCACTGATGAGTTGGACCGTCCTCCCCAACGTCCAGACCGACATGGGTCGCAACGATCTTCAGATTGGTATGATTAAAATCACTGAGTCGATTCTGGTTGTAGACCTCTGAAACCGCAAAAACGCCAAATGTAGAGAAAAAGGTAACCAGTTGTTCGCAGCTCATGGCTCCACTCATGGCAGCAGCATGATGCTCCTGAATACCGGCCTCAAAATATCCCGCCGGGCTGTATTTATGAAAGGCTCCCATCTTTACCGATCCCTCAAGATCACAGGAAACACCTGTAATGACCGGCGGTTTACCGTTGACATTATTGGCCTCGGCCAATCCAAGCAGAGCGTTGCCGTAAGCAGACCTGTTATCGGTCATGGTGTCGGCCTCATAGAGAATGGGGCTGCCGGGATCAATCTCCGGATAATCAGTCCGAGGCTGCATAACAGTTTCCGTCCGCACCGGTTGACTACGCTTTTGCCGCCACTGCTCAAAGCTGTTCTCAAAGCCAAGCTCGGCAAGTGCATCCTCAAGCAGATCAGGGCTTAGTGGAGAACCATGATACTTGGCCTTATTTTCCATAAAGGATATACCCTTGCCCATCACGGTACGGGCAAGAATCATTATGGGAACGCCGCTGGTATTCGTGTAGGCTGCTTTCAGTGCAAGGAAAAGATCATTATAATCGTGTCCGTCAATACGCAGAACCTTCCAGCCTAATGCCTCATACACACTCCCAATCGACTGGGGCATGACCTCTTCCGTCGGACCGCAAATCTGCAGATGGTTCCGATCAACGACAACCGTCAAGTTATCCAGCTTATACTTGTGGGCATACCTGATGGCCTCGGTAATCTGGCCCTTCTGGTGTTCACCATCACCCATCAAACAGAAAACTCTGTTCTCTTGCCGCTTTACTTTGAATGCCTGGGCCATGCCGACGGCGGTGCTCACGCCCTGGCCAAGATTGCCGGTATCCCATTCAACGCCGGGAACAATGGTTTCGACATGGCCTGGAAATCCTGAACCGGTCCGACGAAACCCGGACAGAAAGTCATCTTCTGAAAAATATCCATATTCAGCAAGAACGGCATAGACACCCGGGGAAATATGGCCGATACTTTCCACAAGACGATCCCGACCCTCCCAGCGAGGTTGCTGCGGATCATTTTTCATCATACCATAGGCGACGAGCAGAAAGTCCAGAGAGGACAGGGAACCGCCCGGATGCCCGGATGCTGCGAGCGAGGTGGACAACAAAATCCGTCGGGCGCATTGCCGACGCATCTCCTGTAATGTGGAAATTTGGCTGGAAGATAGGTTGTCCTGTTGAATGTCAATTTTCAGGGTCATAAGAAGCTCCGGTTTTTACCTGCGGCTCAATTAAAAAAGCCAAAAAATAAACTTAACTGCTTGCAGAAAGTATAATACTTTGAAATAGTATCAGGTTGTTACGTTGCAGCGCGAGGCAGTGTCACCAAGTCGCAGAGAAGCGGAAACATTCTTTTATCACACTGCTCTTGGGTGCAATACTTCTCTCGGCATTCTGCACCATTTTCGGATAAACCAGCATGGCTGGACCAAATTTTACCGTCTCAGCCACAAGGAATGATGAAAATAGTACGAAACGACACGGCTCCGTGGGCTATTTTCGGTTAAAATCATGGCATCCTTATACTACAATGCAAGAGAAACTCAACTGTAAAATCCCCTCCACTGCTGGATCAATTGACAGGGAAATATCATGCCGATAATGTCTTTTCTAGCGGACAATCCGTTTATTCTGGCCCCACTGGCGGGCTATACGGATTTGGCCTTTCGCCTGCTCTGCCGAGAACAGGGAGCAGGACTCTGCTTTACAGAAATGATCAGTTGCCATGGCATGGTCTATCAACAGAAAAATACCCTTGTGCTCTTGCGAACTTGTCCGCAGGACCGGCCCCTTGGCATACAACTCTTTGGATCAAACCCGGAAATAATGGGTGAAGCCGCCGGCATGATTTCAAAAGATTTTGCCGATTTTATAGATATTAACATGGGTTGTCCGGTTCGCAAGGTCACCAGAAAGGGAGCCGGGGCAGCCCTTATGAAGGATATGGGCCTTGCTCGAGCCATCATTACCCAGGTAGTTGAGAAATCCTGCCTGCCGGTGACGATCAAGTGCCGCAGCGGCTGGGACAAGGAAAATATCACAGCCCCGCTCTTTGCCAAAATGGCTGAAGATGCTGGTGCTGCCGCCGTCACCGTCCATGGACGAACATGGAAACAGGCTTTTTCCGGTTCAGCGGACCGGCAGGTCATTCAACAAGCACAACAGGCCCTCACCATCCCAGTCATAGGGAATGGTGATATCCTGCAATATTCCGATGGCCTGCAAATGCTTGACGAAACCGGATGCGCGGGCGTAATGATAGGTCGCGGAGCCCTGGGAAATCCCTGGGTTTTTTCACCGCATGGGCGTCCGGATACCTTACAGGGAAGATTACCTGTTATCCGTCGTCATCTTGAACTGGCTGAAAGTTATCTCGATGTTGAAAAAATGCTCTTTCGCCTGAAAAACCATGTCGGCAGATAT
Source organism: Desulfobulbaceae bacterium (assembly GCA_011322715.1). Lineage (GTDB taxonomy): Bacteria > Desulfobacterota > Desulfobulbia > Desulfobulbales > Desulfobulbaceae > DRLX01. The sequence continues at coordinate 185 of DRLX01000264.1, read as the reverse complement.
TTAAGCGGACTTGCCGGAGCAAGTATAATTCGCGCGGAAATCATGCAGCAAAAGTCCTTTGCCGAACTTTCTTCCTTTTTCAATTCTTTTTAACCCGTCATCGAAGTCGTGTCCATTACAGGATCATTGCCGAAAACAACATAGTATTCCATTGATTCAAGGCCTGCGCAGGGACCTTTTAAAGG
>DRLX01000263.1 GCA_011322715.1 Desulfobulbaceae bacterium | reverse complement strand
CGCGCTCTGCCGGTTATCCGAAAAGCTGATGGCCCGTAAGTATCTGTTATCGGCCAAGATATATATCCTGCCTATGGGGGAGGATATCTTCCAGCAGTAGGTTTTTATGTTTTTCATCGTCCGTAATTCATGGTGAAAAAACCATTGTGAAAATTTTGTCACTCAACAGGTGTATTTCTGCTTTGTAGAAAAGTTTCTGTTTTTTTCAGGACAAGTGTTTCGCCAACCTTGAGAATTTTAAACCGGTTCTGCGGCAGGTTTTCACAATTCATTGCCTCTTTGAGTAATGCAGGGGGCTCAAAAAATGGTTCATGGGTCAGCTGAAAAGTTCCCCAATGGATGGCTATTGACCGCTCTGTTTGAATATTTTTATGAATTAATACTGCCTGGGCAGGATCCACATGCTGCGATGACATGAAATACCTTGGGCCATAAGCGCCAATTGGAATAAAAGATAACTGGTATGGCCCTGTACGGCGGCCTATTTCCCTGAATAATTCTTCGTCATATGCGGTATCACCACCAAACCAGGAATTAAACCCTGCAATCTTGACAGACCATGATCCCCACAGGCTCTTATTTGTATCCCATGGCATTCTTTTTGACCAATGAATACTGGGTGTAAACGTCACGCGGACATCGTCAGAAAATTGATGTGATTGCCACCAGTCAAGTTCGACCACCTTATCAGAATGAATACCCTGTCTCTCAAACCAGGTTTTCAAACCAAGAGGCACATACCAGGTTACGGAATTACCAAACATATCCACAGTGCGGTGGTCCAGGTGATCATAGTGGTTATGCGAAATAACAATAAAATCAATTTTCGGCATTTCCGCGAGACGCAGTGCCGGTTGAGTTAGTCTTCCCGGGAGGAAACAGTCCATGGGGGCAGGATGATCAGTGAGGTGCGGGTCTGTGAGGAAATTAATTCCGCGATATTGCACCAGGATGGTCGCATGACCTATCCATGTGGCACGCGGTAGATCAGCAGGGGAATGGATGAGTTCTCCATCAGGTTCTTGGACGATTGATGCGATTTCAGTTTGATCTATTGGAGGATAACGCCCCTCTTTAAAACGCATTTTCAGCCACTTTGTAAATGATGTCACGCTCCTGCTGTTGAATCTGTTTTTTCCATGGTGCTCTTTTGCCCGATCAAACGAGAAACCTCGGGCCTGATTCATCATGGGTGCCATGATGCTGATAGTTGCAATGATTGCGGGAAAGCTGCTGTTTCAGTTTGTCTCATTTGACCGGCCTGAAAGATTTCCTATGATCGATTCATTAAGTGGAAGAGCAGGAACACTATTTCTCCTATTCAACTTCAAGGTCGCCTCTTAACCCAATAATTTACTTAAATTATCTGTAACCACCTTTTGGTCTTTGACGGAAAGACCGCCGATTTTTTTTAATATCAACCTGGAATCCAACGTAAATAATTTCATCCGAACCTTAGATGCTGCCGGCAACCCGGCTTTTTTCAAACTTCCAATTTTTGAATCCAGCGGCCAGGGAGGATTTTTTTCACTGGTTATCATGGCAAGAACACAATTTCCGGTTTCCTTGTTAAAGGAATCCTCCTTTGATAAAACCAGGGCCGGGCGACGTTTTGTGGTGTTCTGATCGGTAAAGGGAAAGGGAACCACCACAATATCAAATTTCTTATAAGTCACTGTACGCCTCTTCATCATATTGTGAAGACCACTCGGTCAATGTGCCCTCTAATGCCCGGAGAAATTCAACATCTATCGGAGTTGCCTTACGGATAAGAACCTTCTTGTCTTTATCAATCTCAAAAATTACTGAATCCCCAGGCTGCACACCGAGGAAATCTCTTATAGGCCCAGGGATCGTTGCCTGACTTTTGGTGGTCAATTTACTTGAAGCAGTAATGTTCATAATTTTTCTCTGTTAATATATGGTGGTTAGAACAAGTTGTGTTCGCCGGCAGGATTCCCCACCCTGCGCCTGAATGCCGTCTTCCCGTAAGGTTCCCCGTTTTTCCTCATATAGCGTAACTTGCCGACCGCCTTCAGGTAGAGCGGATTCTTACCGTTCAGCCTTCTCGACTTCTGACATTCATTGAGGTCATCTTTCAGGCCCCCAGTCTACTCCGAACCATCCCCGGCAAGGGAGCAGGAACAAAACTATACCTGATTACCACTAAAGCTCAGCTTGAATGAAATCAGGGATACCATCGCTTTTCTTGGAAAATGAATTGACCTGAAATCAGTCATAAGCGCTGCTAAATGCGATTTGAGATTATAGCTGTAGCGATGTTATCCCTCGTTGCTGAGGAATGATGGTAATCAAAAAACTATATTGTTTGCAAATAAAAAGTAATACGGTATTACCGTAATGTCAATTATTCTCCCATACCCGGAGAACCATTTTTTGCTTTTCCCCACCTATCACCCTGGTAGAAATCTCCGTGGTTGCCGTGGAGCTGTGGCCCATAAGATCATCTAGAATATGGAGTGGTACGGGATTTTCGCCCGTGACCATGGCTACCCCGAACCATGTCGCAACCCTTTTGTCGTTGCCTGCGGCCCGGTGATCCCGGCCCTGGACAACCCCCCCCCCTGACCATTCGCCATGTGGTTGTCCGGCTCATCATCCAAAACGGCAGCTTCATTTCTTT
>DRLX01000262.1 GCA_011322715.1 Desulfobulbaceae bacterium | reverse complement strand
TACAATAAACTAAAAAATATTTGTATAAAAAACCACCCGTTGTCAAGGTGAGGCGTGGAAATTGTACCAGCAGTTCTGCGATCAGCTTTCCGCCTTGATTATCTTTGCCAACTCCCCAGCCCGGGACTGGGCTAGAGCAAGCACCTCATCGGTCGGGCGTCCCTGCCATTCCACCGGTTCGACAAACTGCCATTTCAGTTTTTCGGTGAGTGTGTCCAATTCCCGTTGCGCCCCTCCCGACCAGCCGAAAGAACCAAAACGCAGCACCTGTTTATTCCACACCTTTTTGCGGCCGAACATGTCGAGTACCCAGGCCATGGGTGGGAACATTCGATACTCATAGGTCGGCATGCCGACGATCAGACCGGCGGATTTCCAGGCGGATTCAAGAATGAAACCGACATGATCATCGGGCACCCTGTGAATATGAACCGGCAAACCTTCAGCACGAACGCCCTGGACCATGGCATTGACCACTTTTTGGGTATTGCCGTACATGCTTGACCAGAGAACGGTAATCTCCGGTTCGGCAGGGCCGTTCATATAGGAGGCAAAACGTTCATAGGCATTGATGATGGCCAAGGGGTTTTCCCGCCAGACAATACCATGGGAAGGGGCGACCATTTTGATGTCCAGATCCTGGATTGCGGAAATGGCTTTGGAGACAAACATGGACAGGCCGCCGATTATATTGGCGTAGTAGCGCAGGGCCTCACGCATGAAAAAATCATGTTGCTCCGAGGACAACTGGTCATCGAAGATAATATCCTCGATAGTGCCGTAAGAGCCAAAGGCGTCACAGGTAAAGAGAATGGACGATGACTGTTCATAGGTGAACATGGTTTCCGGCCAGTGCAGGTTCGGGGCTTCATAAAAGGTTAATACCTTTCCTCCACCCAGATCCAGGGTGTCGCCGGTTTTGACAATATGAATATTTTGGTCGATACCGCAGAATGCCTTGAGTACCCCGGCGCCTTTTTCGGTGATGAAAAATTCAAGATCGGGATTTTTTCTGTAAAATGCAGGCAGCCAGCTGGTATGGTCCGGTTCCATATGGTTGATAATCAGGTAGTCCACATCAGTGGCCTGCAGCGGGATAGAGGCCATCTCCTGCTCAAACTGGGCCGGTTTGTCGTCCACATCTTCGGTCAGATCGATAATGGCGGTTTTCTCTCCCTGAACGACGTAGGAGTTGATGGAGATACCGTCGGGCATGGGCCACATGCCCTCAAACAGTTGATCGTTTTCCAGGTTGATGCCCAGGCGGTAGATTCCTTCCGTCATTTTGGTCGCTTTCATGATGCCCTCGCTGTCGTTGAAGTTATGTTTTTTTATCTATATTTCGGGATGTTGAATATGTTGATAATCTGTATTTCCAGTGGAATTTTTTACCTGTCCTGATCCTTTGCCTGGTTTATGATCTGTTGGTTTTTTTGTTGCAGAAGACGATCACCACGAGCCAGGCTGTTGGATTTCTTTGCCAGCGCCAGCGCCTGATTTCGGCGGCCCTGGCCCAGCCGGACCTCGGCAAGTTGTGACCAGAGGTACCCGTCCTTGGGTGCAATACGCAGACCCCGTTCAAGGACCTGGGCAGCGGCGTCCGGTTGCCCGCTGCGCAGCAATGATGCGGCCCGGACGCGGATTTTTTCGCTGACGGGATTGATCCTCGGAGCGGTTGCGGGGACCGGCGGCGGCATTGCATCGTGCTGGTCAAGAGTTTGTTCGGCTGGTCTATGGTATGGCGTGGCGATGGGTGAACGGGGGGCACATCCGTAATTGATGAGGAGGCAGAGGGTTAGAGCCGCTGAAAGTGTCAATGTCTGTTTCATTGGAAAATCCGTAAAAGTTGACGAATCCCCTGTTGCAGGGTCCGTTCAAGGTTGTTGGGCCTTGTTGCCGGTTGTTCCGGATGTTGGGCCGGGTCGGGAGCCATGCAGGGAGTGACCGGCGGCAGAATTCCGCCGCGAATAAAGGGAATAAGGGTTCCCTGTCGGCATTGATCGGCAAAGAGGCGACCATTGTCGATATCGGAATAGTAGAAATCGATATTGTCCGGCGGCTGCGGAACAAGGGGGCGTGTTGCTATTTTGTTCATCAACCCGGCCCAGACGCGGAGTGCGCCGCTTGCGCCCGTGAGTCCGGTTGATTTGTTGTCGTCGCGGCCAACCCAGGCAACGGCCACATGGGAGCCGGAGAAACCGGCAAACCAGGAGTCACGCAGGTCATTGGTGGTGCCGGTCTTGCCGGCCACCGTCAACGCGGGGGGCAAGAGGTGTTTCAGCGAGGCGGCGGTTCCGGTCCGTGTCACCTCCTGCAGGGTATTTGTGAGACAAAAGACAGGCGCCGGCCGTGCCGCCTGCTCGACGGTGAGCGGATAGCGCTGGAGAATTCGGCCGTTTCGGTCCATGACGGTAAGTATGGTCCGCAGAGGAGTACGATAGCCGCCTGCGGCAATGGTCTGATACATCTGCAGGATACTGATGGGGGAAATGTCAACAGCCCCTAACAGTAGGGACGGGTAGGGAGTAATTTTTTCGCTTATGCCGAGTCTATGCAGGGTGTCGATAACCGAATCAAGGCCGAGTTCCATCCCCAGCCGGACGGTCGCCACGTTTATGGAGTGGACAAGTGCCTGTCTGAGCACCACCAGGCCGTGAAAGGTTTTGTCGTAATTCTGCGGCTGCCACTCTTTCCCTTCCGAAGGAATACTGATCGGGGAATCGTCCAGCAGGCTGAGCAGGTTAAACCTGTCCGACCGGCCCAGGGCGTTTAAGTATATTGCCGGTTTGATGGTCGAGCCGATGGGGCGCCGCATATCCAGAGCTCGGTTGAATCCGGCCCGACCCGGGAAACGGTCGCCAATTACGGCCTGCACCTCCCCCTGGTCAACGGAGCAGAGAATGAGCGCTGCCTGCAGGCTGTCTGTGTCCATTTTACGGTCACGCTCGATGGAGGCCAGCGTCTGTTGCAC
>DRLX01000261.1 GCA_011322715.1 Desulfobulbaceae bacterium | reverse complement strand
TATACAGGTAAGCGCAGACTCCGAGGAGTAGTGTTCGGTGACGGGTCTTGACTATACATGTAGTACGTTGAGAGTCGCCACAGGACACACGACGCAGTAGATCGAAGTTTTTACGACGCCATCAGTCTTTTTTCACCATGCAGGAAAAATCAACCTGTACCGCCACCTTGGCACTGACCCGAACAGTGCCCCGGAGGAACCAGGCCGGGCCGACCTTTTCCTTGATTTTCGCCTCGATAGCGATGGTTTCTCCAGGCCTGACCTCCCGTTTGAACTTTGCGCCCTGGATCCTGGCCAGCACCGGTACCCCAACTGCCGGACCGGATTCCTCCGAGGTCCTGGCGATTAGAACAGCGCCGGCCTGGAATACCGCCTCACAGAGCAGTACTCCAGGCATGAGCGGATAATCAGGATAATGGCCGCGAAATATATCCAGATCAGGATCAAGATATTTTTCGGCCCTGATCTCCTGCCTGCTCAATTCGACAACCCTGTCCAACCAGAGAAACGGCGGTCGGTGTGGAATTGTCTCTTTAATAAAGTCCAGGCCCGTCACATCCATCACAAACCGCCGGTGACCTCAAGGACACTGCCGTTGATATAGGCAGCGCTTTCGCCTGCCAGAAAAAGGACGGCAGCGGCCACCTCTTCGGGGGTGCCGAAACGGCGGGCCGGGACCATCTTTTTATATTCCTGAATCCGGGCATCGGTCAGGCCCTGGAGAAAGTCAGTGTCGATAAAACCGGGCGAGACACAGTTGACGGTGATCTTTCGTTTGGCAACCTCCTTGGACAGGGCCTTCATCATGCCGACCTGACCAGCCTTGGAGGCGGCATAGTTGGCCTGGCCGGCAAACCCGAGATGACCCATGGGCGAGGTGATAAAGATAATGCGGCCATATTTCCGCTTCATCATCAGCTGGACTCCAAACTTTGCCATGGTGTAACATCCGGTCAGGTTGACATCTATGACCCGCTGCCAGTCTTCCTTCTTCATCATGGCAAGGGCGCCGTCCCGGCGGATGCCGGCGCAGGCCACCAGAATATCCAGTGTTTCAAATTCCTGTTCAACCTGCGTATACAAAGTCTGCACCGCCTGATAATCACTGACATCCACCTTGTGCAGCCGCAACCTGTCCCCGGCCGGGGCGCAGAGGGCGGCCAACTCAGCCGCCGCCGCTTCATTGCCGCCGTAAACACCACACACCCGTGCCCCGCCTTCGAGCAGGGCCAGGGTAACAGCCCTGCCGATACCACGGGTGGCACCGGTAACGATTGCCTTTTGTCCCTTCCAGTCAGTCATACTCATCCCCGCAGATGCGCATCCACATCGTTGGCCACGATGACACCGTAATTAATTGCTCCCAGCCAGCCGCTCATGATGATGCCCACCGACCCGACATGGAAGAGACCGGGAATCTCCTTGAATATGGACCGGGAGATATCAAGGCCTTCAAACTTGGTGCCGAATGAGGTGCCCCTGGTATGGAGAGTATACCGGTTAAAGGTCTTTGGGGTGGCGGACTCTATGATATCGACCTTGTCCCTTATACCGGGAATATAGCGCTCAAGATCGACAAAACACCGCTCCACCATGGCCTCTTTTTCCCGGGCATAGGTCTCCTCATCCAACCCGGCCCAGTCTTCAAAGTCGGCATTCATGGAGGCGACCACCGTATAATCGGGATGATCAGGTCTGGTTTTCGGATAATAAACGGAAAAGGTTCGGCTTTTGGTGTCCATTTTCCGCATCTCTTCTGAAGAAAACTCTTCCGCCGTCGAGGTGAACAGCAGATCGCCGACATCATCAAAGCCCTCCCCCCGACGAATACCGAAATAGACCTGGCAACTGGAATTATTCACCTTCACCCGGTCAAAACGGGAGAGAAAATCATCGGAAAAGGCATCCCGACCGGCCAGATTATCGATAGTATTGGTAATGCCGGAATTGGAAACCACGGCCGGAGCCTGGATCATGCGCCCCCGAACTTCCACGCCCCGCACCTTACCATTATCAACCACGATACGATCAACTTTCGCACCAGTGCAGATGGTGACCCCGTTTTTTTGCAGTTCATCCGCCATCATACCGATCAGCCGGTCGGTTCCGCCCTCAAAGGTATACACCCCCCTATTCATAAAATTGGAAAAAACAATCCCGTAGGTGATGGCCGGTTCATCAAGGGTCGATCCGTTGGCGTAAGTGATCGGCTCCATAAGCAGGCGATGCACGTCACTGCGGCCCGGAAAAAAACGATCAAACAGCTCGCGGGTGGTCATGGACCGGTCATCATAAAAATTCATCCCGTCCACGGTACGAAAAAATTCCGTGACCACCGATGGTTTAATCAAAAACTTTTCCTCAAGCAGGCGGATAAAATCGTCCTTGGAAAATGTGGTGGTGAGAGAAAACTGCGGATTGTCAAAGACGATATTTTTCAACTGGACGATGGAATCACGGATCTCTTTTGACCAGTATTTCTTACAGGTCTTGACCATTCCATAGGGGAACCCATGCAGAGAGACGTCAAAGATGTGCCCGCCCCGTTTAAACCAGGTGGCCAGTCCGCCGAGCTGAATATGATGCTCCAGGAGCAGCACCGAGTGTCCGGCCCTGGCCAGCCGGTTGGCGCAGGTCAGGCCGCCGAGCCCGGAACCGATAACAATGGTGTCGTATTTGTCGTTCAGTCGATCAAATGGCGTAAAGTTCATAAGAGTAAACCATCATGAAAACCCGCAGCAGGGTCGGACCGGGTAATAGGGTTGCAAGCACAATATATGACGTTCCGGTTAATTGATCT
>DRLX01000260.1 GCA_011322715.1 Desulfobulbaceae bacterium | reverse complement strand
TCGTCACGCCTCAGATTCGGCCCCATGTACGGCGTCTGACTGAACGCTATTTTCCAAGCATGGCGGTTCTTTCCCATAATGAGATCACCGCCAACATAAAAATAAAATCCATTGGAACGGTAACCATCAATGCAAGTTAAGGTCTTCGAAGCCAAAGATATGACCAGCGGCTTGAAAATGGTCAAAGAAGATTTGGGACCGGACGCCCTTATTCTCTCGACCAGGACCCTGCGCGGCGGCAAACTGGGGATGCTCGGCAAACCTATGCTTGAAATTACGGCTGCTATAGATTCCGCCTGGCCGGAAAAAAGCACTGAGCCTTCAATTCCCCTGCGAAACGATTCTTCTTCCTCTCCGGTTCAAGAGTTCTCTCCGGTTCAAGGGCAAGACAATGAGCCTCTCACCTATCAAAATCTCGGCCTGGACGCTCCCCTGCAAAGAGGAAAGGCTTCTCCCGGTTTCTCCGGAGTCCATGAAACCGGGTCCAAGACAGACCCAACCGCTCTTTCCCATGAAATTAGTGAACTACGCTCCATTATCGACAGCCTGTCGCATCGGCTTGCAGGGATTGATTCCCCACCCGTGGCACAGGCCTATGTTGAGCCTGAATATTCCGCCCAGAGCGCAAATGGATCGGAAGATCCGATTATCCGCCTGCTGCTGTCCCGAGGGCTGAATCATCAGGTTGCCGGTCTTGTCGCCCGTTTTACAAGCGATGTCATCGGGCCGCAGGCAGGCGGCAGTCAACATACATTGCAGGGAAACCTGACCAAGGCCATCGGCAAGCTCTTTACCGTGACCCACCCCCTTGAGAATAAACTCGTCCACCAGAAAAGAATAAGCCTGATTGGTCCCACCGGTGTCGGGAAGACAACGACAATCGCCAAGCTGGCCGCCGGTTACCTGAAACGATTCGGCGGTAAGGTTGCTCTGATCACCATTGACACGTACCGGATAGCCGCCGTGGAGCAGCTCAAGGTGTACGGAGAGATCATGAACCTGCCGGTGGAAGTGGTCATTAAGCCGACGGACATGGCGGCAGCGCTCGCCAGGCACAACGATTGTGACCTTATCCTCATTGACACCGCCGGACGAAGTCCCGGCAATGGTATGGAAATCCAGGATATGCGTACCTTCCTCAAACCCGAATACGGTCTTGAAAATCACCTGATGCTGTCGGCAACCAACAGGGAAATCGAACTGGAGACCATAATTCAGCAATTTTCCTGCCTGCCGATCAGCAATATTATCTTCAGCAAGGTCGACGAATGCCGGTTATTGGGAGTGTTATTGAATATCCACTACAGCAAGGACACTCCGATATCCTATCTGACCAACGGACAACGCGTGCCCGAGGATATTATCGCCGCAACTCCGGAAATACTGGCAAATCTTATTATGAACCCTCATGGACCAGGAAACAATGGTTGACCAGGATATTCGTCCACGGGACCAAGCGGGAACCCTGCGAACGATGACGCAGGCCCGGCTATCCGCAAATACGGCAAACGGTGTCGCCACCCGTGTCTTTTCCATTACCAGCGGCAAGGGCGGCGTGGGCAAGACCGCCGTGGTTGCCAATGTCGCCGTCCTGCTGGCAAAAATGGGTAAACGGGTGCTGATTCTTGATGCTGATCTCGGACTGGCCAACATTGATGTGGTCTTCGGGCTGGCGCCCAGCCACAATCTGAATCATTTTTTTGCCGGTGACTGTGACCTGCGCTCAATTATGGTTAAAGGTCCCATGGGTATTAACATTCTTCCGGCAGGCTCCGGTGTACAGCGTTTTACCCGTCTGGACTCACAGCAAAAAATGCGCCTGCTTGAAGCGCTTGATTCCATGCACAATGACTTTGATTTCGTTCTCATCGACACCGAGGCGGGCATTTCGGAAAATGTGACCTATTTTACCACGGCCGCCCATGAAATCCTGGTAGTGACAACACCGGAACCAACGGCGATAACCGATGCCTACGCCCTGATGAAATTACTGTCCAACCAGTATCACGAAAAACAATTCAACCTGATTGTCAACTTCATTAAAAACGAGGAGGAGGCCCTTGACGTCTATCGTAAACTCACCATGGTTGCCAATAGATATCTCGATATTTCCATCGATTACATGGGGTCCATCCCGAGAGACAAACAGATGATCGATGCGATCCGCAAGCAGCAGGTCATGGTACAGCTCTTTCCCGATTCAAAGACCAGCGCCGCCTTTGAGGCCCTTGCCGGGACTATGCTGCAGGAACCGCGGAATATAGAGGCAAAAGGATCAATTCAGTTTTTCTGGAAACGACTTCTCGATTTCGGCAACAAGGGATAACCGTATGGAACCCGGTACACTGATAATCAATAACAACGTCCTTGGATCCATTTTCTGAACCATGGTTTATTCATCCGTTCCGCCGCTTGATGATCGCTCGCAGTTGATACGAGAGCACATGTCCCTTGTTGATATTGTTGTTCAGCGTATGGTCCCGCAGGTACCATCCTTTATGACCAAGGATGACATGACCAGTGCCGCCATGGAAGGGTTGATTGATGCCGCCAATAAATATGACCCAACCAAAGGGGCGAAATTTAAGACCTTTGCCGAATACCGGATCAGAGGTGCCATCTTTGATGAAATGCGAAAGCTTGACTGGTTTTCCAGGTCACTCAGGGAAAAGCACTCTCAACTGAGCCAGACCATGCTCAAACTGGAACGAAAACTCGGTCGTTCTCCCGATGAAGAGGAGATGGCGGAGGCCATGGATATGTCGCTTGACCAATACCATGAGACACTGGCAAAGGTTTCCCATCTCGGTTGCGTCAGTCTCAATGAGACCCTGGACCATTCCGAAGAGGGCAGGAGCTTTCTTGACAATCTTGCCCAGGATGGCGGACCGACGCCATTGGACCTGATTGAATCCCAGGAGATGACGGCCCTGATGGCCGATGTCCTGGAAGAGCTGTCCAAGAAAGAAAAGCTTGTTATCGCCCTGTATTACTATGAAGAATTGACCCAGAAAGAGATTGCCGAGGTCATAGGCGTCACCGAGGGCCGGGTCTCACAGCTGCACAGTCAGGCGTTGATAAAACTGCGGGTCAAGTTAATCAACAATGAACTCTATGACGAATAAGGCGTAATACCAATAACCCAAAAAAATCGTAGGAACCCGCCCCCGAAGTCTCGAAGATAAGCGTAACGTGGTGAAGACTTCGGGCTCGCTTATCTGAGGACGGGAAAAACAGAACCATGACGCACACTACTCTGACACTCATCATTCTTTTGTTAACTCTTTGTACGGTTTCCGGCCTTACCGGTTTCATGGTGCTGAGACGCAGAAAGAGAAAGGAACTGGAAAAAATAAAAACCTTATGCCGAAAGGTTAAATCTGCTTTAAACGATAATGAAGGTATCAGGGACGCTCCCGCATTTGCAGACTCCCTGAAAGATGCGGCTATCACCACCGGATTTCAGCAACCTCGTCTTGAATTGCAGGCGGGAAAAGCAGGCGGTGTTCCTGAAAAATATAAGTTTTTTTCCGGTCTT
>DRLX01000259.1 GCA_011322715.1 Desulfobulbaceae bacterium | reverse complement strand
TATATTTTATAAACCGGCATGGCCGGACCAAATTTTTCTAGGTCACGGCCATGAGGGTACCTTGAAAAGGTATATATTTTCTGGAAATTGTGTGGATCAATATCATGCAACCATTATACACTCTGCCGCCGAAAGTGCCGATCCCTGTCGTTCGTTCTTCCCTTATTAGCCGGTTGAGCATACCATGACCGATTACCTGTTCTTTGTGGAAACCAGATAAATGTCAAATCGGACAACCTTTCCTGAAACACAATAGGAAGGTGACCGGTCATCGAGCCATGGCCCATGCCGAGGTCGTTTGACCACCACTCTTTTGGTTGCTCCCTTTAACGCTGCTGCAAATAATCTTGTTGCATCATTATCCCTGTCCGCAATTTCCCTGATTACCTGCAGCTCTTTTTTGACCTTGGCGGATTTTTTTTGTGGGGGAAAGAGGGGATCCAGGTACACAATGTCCGCCTTTTGTTGTTGCCCTTCCAGGTAATGACAGGCATCACTGCAGGTCAGTAAAATGCGGGCGCTGATGTTTCTTGTCATCTGTGATTCCCTTGCCCTTACCAGGCCGTCTTCGAGCAGGGCGGCCAAGAGGGAATTACGTTCATAGATTTGGACCTGAAATCTTGCTGCCGCCAGTAAAAAAGCGTCCCTGCCCAGCCCTCCGGTGGCATCAATGATCGTGGTTGTCCTGTTCGCTTTTCTGCCCATGGCGCAAATGAGTTGTTCCCGTCGGACCGAGGCTATCCGTCGCTGCCAATCGCCGGAGGTAAAATCGACTCTTACCCGCATGTGCCTGCCATGGTCATCCGTCAGGAGCAAGGACAACCCTTTTTGGGAAATAATGAGTACGGAGCCTTTGTCCGGCAATTTGTAGATCCTCGGTAAACCAAGGCAATTTGCCAGCGCGTCATACCTTGGGCACCATGCATCATTTTCGCAATAGATGCCACAAAGATTGCTGGTTTTTTTGTCCGGCCGGTGTGTTTTTTCTTGGGTCATAATATCGTTTGTTCATTGCCTTTTCATAACCGGCAATGTAATCTCTTTTAGAAGATTTTTCAAAAATATACTTTCCTGATACCGGGGGGGGCGATATATCGCTGCCCCGGCAAATACAATGGATATGGAAGAAACGGAAACACATGTGGTAGCGATCATTCCCGCTCGATATCACTCCAACAGATTTGAGGGAAAACCCCTGGCCCTGATTAATGGCAAGCCCATGATTCAGCATGTGGTGGAACGAGCAGGTCGGGTCGAGTTACTTACCCGGGTTGTCGTGGCCACTGATGATATTCGTATCGCTGATGTTGTCCGGGGATTTGGCGGTGAGGTTGTCATGACTGCGAGTGACCATGCCTCCGGCACTGATAGGCTGGCCGAGGCAGCGGAACTGCTTGGCATTGATGAGCAGGATGTGGTGGTCAACATCCAGGGCGATCAGCCGCTTTTTGTCCCTGAGGTTGTCAACCAGGTGGCAAAGCCGCTTCTGGCGGACCCGGCGCTGCCCATGTCCACCCTTATTTATAAAATTATCCGTCCTGAAGAGATCAGTGATCCCAATCATGTAAAAACGGTTTTTGACTGTCATCACAATGCCCTCTATTTTTCACGTTCACCCATCCCCTTCCAGCGCAATCCAGAGGAACCCCAACAGCCGACCTATTACAAGCATCTCGGCTTTTACGCTTATCGCAAGGGATTTCTCCTCACTTTCGTCGCTCTGCCTGAAGGCGAATGGGAACGTTTTGAAAAACTTGAACAACTGCGGGCCCTGGAATACGGCTACACGATTCGGGTCACAAAAACGGAATATGATTCCATAGAAGTCGATACCCCGGCCGATGCAAAAAGGGTGGAAGAATATCTGCGACAACTGGACGGGGCCGATCGGTGAGTATTTGTTCCATCGAAGAGCCGGAATATAATCTCGTTCATAAACTAAAAATGGCCTAAAGATTAATCTGTTACGTAGATAAAAGTGTAACAAAAAAAGGTGGAAACTGTTCCTCCTTCCGTTAAATGAGGAGTTTATTCATGGAAAAGAAAATAACAATTATCGGCGCTGGTAATGTCGGCGCCACGGCAGCCCACTGGGCGCTTGTTCGTCAGCTTGGCGATGTGGTTCTTCTCGATGTCATGGAGGGGATCCCACAGGGAAAGGCCCTTGATCTTTGGCAATCCGGCCCCCTTGACGGCTACCCGGGCTCCATGCAGGGATCCAATGATTATGAGGACACCAGAGATTCCGACGTGGTTATTATTACCGCCGGGCTTGCCCGAAAACCAGGCATGTCCAGGGATGACCTGCTGGCCAAAAATGTGGCAATCGTCAAATCCTGTGCCGAAGAAGCGGTCAAGTATTCCCCGAATTGTGTTATGATTGTCGTTACCAATCCCATTGACGCCATGGTGCATACAGCCTTTAAGGTCAGTGGAATTCCCAAAGAACGGATAATCGGGATGGCCGGAGTGCTTGATTCCGCCAGATATCGCACCTTTCTCGCCGATGCGCTTGGCGTTGCAGCCAGGGATGTTAATGCGCTGGTCATGGGAATTCACGGCGACAACATGCTGCCCATGGTCCGGCTTGCCAATGTGGCCGGCGTACCGGTCACCGATCTCTTATCGGAAGAGAAAATTGCCGAAATCGTCAAACGGACCCAGATGGGCGGCATAGAAATAGTAAATCATCTGAAAACCGGGTCAGCCTTTTATACGCCGGGCCTTGCCGCCATTGAAATGGCCGAGGCCGTTCTCACCGACAGTCACCGGGTTATGCCCTGTGCGGCTTACCTGGAAGGGGAGTTTGGCATTTCCGGTTATTTCCTCGGCGTTCCAGTTGCATTGGGCAAGAACGGGGTCGAGAAGATTCTTGAATTTCAATTGACCGAGGAAGAAAAGACAGCGCTTGCCGATTCGGTGGAGGCGGTTTCCAAACAGATGGCCGCCACCGGCCTGTAACACGGCGTGGCCATAGGGGTTTCCCATGTCACAGGGGCTGCAACAGAGTGTTGAGGGATTGATCAATCAGCGTGTTGCGCCGCTTGATTTTTTACCAAACGGTAACCTTGCTGAACGGCTCATTTCCCTTGTTCTTGATGGGTTGCCTTCAGATGTGCCGCCTGCAGTTGCTGCTCCATTTACCTCCTGTATCCAGCAGTTACACAACATGGATACGGGAGGCGTCAGGATCGTTGTTTTCGGTGGCGGCACAGGCCTTTCCAATATTATCGGTGGCGATTCGCGGCGGCTGGACTGGCCGCAAACCGCCTTTGCCGGTCTAAAAGAAATTTTTCCGGACTGCCATTCCATAGTCTGCATCACCGATGACGGAGGCTCAACCGGTGAACTGCTCAAGGACCTGCCCTTGATCGCCCTTGGCGATCTTCGGCATGTTCTCCTTTCTTCCATCCAGCTGCACCGATTGAGGGATGCCTTTGATCTGGATACGGCGGCGGCCCGAAACCTGGCCGCCGCTCTCCATGCCCTGTTCAACTATCGCTTCATTACCCGTCCTGAAGATGGGAAACAGCTTTTTCAGGATACCGGAGCAGACCCTGATGCTATTCCGGAGAAACTACAGCACTTTCTTCAGACGCTGATCGCCGCTCTTTTTACCGATGAACGGCTTTCCATTACCCTTGACCGGCCCCAATGTCTGGGTAATCTCCTCCTTGCAGCCGCCATTTATCGTCAGGTTGATCCACGATCCGATTCCATGGAGCTTGCCGCTTCTTATCATGTGGTGCGAACGGCAACTATCCGAGGTCTGGCCGATATGTGCCAGGCCATGGGAATGCATCCCCATGCCGTTTTACCCTGCACAACGACCAATGCGCGGCTTCTGGTTCGCTATACCAACGGTGTCCAGGTAACCGGGGAACATAAATCAAGTTATTGTCGTCGTCAGTATCCGGTTGACAGGGTCATTGTTGAATTCTTCCGGCAGCCCTTTGTCCAGCCGGAGGTTATCGGTCTTATCAAACAGGCTGATGTGTTGATCTTTGCCCCAGGCAGTTTATATACCTCGATCATACCGATTATGCAGTCCGGTGGAATTGCCGATGCCATTAGGGCAAATCGGGACTCTTTAAAGCTTCTTGTGGCCAATATCTGGGTACAGAAGGGCGAAACCGATGTCGCCCGCGATGCGCCGGAGAGAAAATTCCATGTCTCTGATCTTATCCAGGCCTACCACAGGAATATTCCAGGAGGCGTCAATGATCTTTTTTCCCACGTCATATCCCTGGATCTTGCCGATATCCCCGGCTCCGTGCTGCAGCGCTATGCGCTTGAGGACAAGGCGCCTATTTATCTGGATCGAAAAAGGGTCAGTGCCCTTGGATTCGGTTCCATTGCCGTGCCTGTTTTTTCCAGGGAACAATTGAACAGGAGACGGATCATCCAGCATGATCCGTCCGCCCTTGCCCGCTCCATACAGGTCCTGCATGGGTTATGGTCATCAGGGCTTTTGAAGGGAAATGAAGCCGAAGGCAACCTGCCTGAAATTTCCGACCTGCCCGTCGGCACCCGTACCGAGCAAGACCTTCCCTGTCTGCGTTACGATGCCATTGTCAGTCATTGTCGCTATTTGAGTGTTGAGCAAGTTTCCAAATCCTCCCGTTTTGACCAACGTCTCGAAGGCAAAGAGAGGAACTGGCTCATCTCCAGGGTAATTGAGATACTGTGGAATCACCCGGACATTCTCATTAATCATTTGCACTACATACGTGGCATTTGTCTGGTAGATCCGGCCAGTTGGAGACGTTGTCAGCAGTGGGACAATGTTTTCTCGTTTTATGATCCCCATGATCTGCGGATAAAAATACGACAGGACCAAACCAGGGACCTGAAACGTTTTGAAATGGCCTTTCTCGTTGCCCTCGGACAATCACTGCTCGGCAATTACGCCAGGGACAAACAACTTGAATCCATTGAAAGCGCAGGGGAAG
>DRLX01000258.1 GCA_011322715.1 Desulfobulbaceae bacterium | reverse complement strand
CTCACTGATGACCACCGCCGGTTTTTGGAGTTGGTTTGACCGGGCCGCAATTGATGGGGTCGTCGATGGCTTTGCCCGTCTGGTACGCGGACTTGGTGGCAGGCTGCGGCTCTTACAGAGTGGCCAGGTGCAGGTGAGTATTTATTTTGCCGCTGCCCTGTCTGCTCTTTTACTGTTGGCGTATGTACTTTCAGGGTTGTATTGACCAGGGGCGCAGAATTATGAACAGTCTGATTATACACAATGGATTTCCCCTGCTCAGTTTTCTGATTTTTTTCCCTCTCGGGGCGGCCTTTGTTCTGTTCTTCTATAGCGGCGAAAAATTTGCACGATATTGGGCATTGACGGTGACCACCATTGAAGCGGCTGTTTCTCTGCTTCTATTGCGTGGTTTTGAACCGGCAACTGTCAAGTTTCAGTTCGCTGAAGTCCATCCCTGGATTCCACGATTTCATATCAATTATATCCTGGGCGTTGACGGCATCTCCATTCTGCTGGTTCTGCTTTCCACCCTGATCATGCCCTTTTGCGTGCTGGCTTCCTGGCGCTATATAAAAACCAGGGTGACCCAGTTCATGTTCTGTCTATTGATCCTGCAGGCCGCCATGGTCGGGTTGTTTGTAGCCCTGGATTTTGTCCTCTTCTGGGTCTTCTGGGAGTTCATGCTTATCCCGATGTATCTGCTTATCGCCGTCTGGGGCGGGCCGCGCAAGGAATATGCCTCGATCAAGTTTTTTGTCTATACCCTGGCCGGTTCCGTCTTTCTGCTGGTCGCCATTATTGCCCTGTATCTGAAAAACGGCAGCTTTTTTATTCCGGACATGATGTGGCAGCACTATTCCACCTCCTTTCAAGTCTGGGTATTTCTAGCTTTTTTCCTGGCTTTTGCCATTAAAGTGCCCATGTTCCCGGTCCATACCTGGCTGCCTGCGGCCCATGTCGAGGCGCCCACCGCCGGTTCGGTTATCCTGGCCTCGGTCCTCTTGAAGATGGGGACGTACGGCATGCTCCGGTTCTGTCTGCCGATAACTCCTGCCGCCACCTTTATACTGGCGCCGTACATCCTGTGGCTCTCCATTGCCGGTATTATCTATGGCGGCTTTACGGCGCTTGCCCAGCATGACATGAAAAAACTCGTTGCCTATTCCAGTGTCGGTCACATGGGGTTTGTTACCCTGGGTATTTTTATTCTCAATCCAAAAGGGGTTGAGGGCGCAATCCTGCAGATGATCAACCACGGCGTTACCACCGGCGCTCTTTTTCTCTGTGTGGGCATGATCTATGAACGTACCCACAGCAGGGAACTCAGGCTTGCCACCGGCGTCGGCAAATTCATGCCCTGGTATGTTACCTTTCTGGCCTTTTTTGCCCTGTCCTCTTTTGCCTTTCCGGGAACCAATTCCTTTATCGGCGAATTTTTAATCCTGGCGGGTGTTTTTAAGGAAAATATCCCGCTCGCTCTGGCCGCTATACCCGGCGCGGTTCTGGCTGCGGCCTATATGCTCCGTATGCTGCAGAAAATTATCTGGGGCGGTGTTGATAATCCCGATCAGTCGTACCTGAATGATTTGAATTTTCGGGAAATTATAACCCTTGCGCCTTTTCTGGTCTTTGTTTTCTGGATCGGACTCTCTCCGCAGCCGTTTCTGGATTTGATCCATACCTCAGTCATACATCTGCTGGAGCAGCTGCATGGGATGAATGGTGCGCATGTTGCTGCAGCTCTGTTGAAGTAAGAAAACAGTGAGAAAATAGTGAGGAAACGATGACCATCCTGCCCGAACTGGTGCTTGTGCTTGCGGCCCTGTCCTTTTTTGGACTCAGCCTGACAAGGCAACTTGATACCGCTCAGATGAGAAATGCGGCTGTTTTCTTTGGTGTGCTTGTCTTTGTCGCAACCGTGATAACCTTGGGCCGCTCGGCCGTGTTGTTTGACGGCTGCCTGCGGATAGACCGTTTTTCCCAGTTTTTTAAACTGATGATCAGCTCAGGTCTTTTTTTTGTCCTTGCCGGCGGTCAGAAAATGAATGGTATTGCCTGTCGCGTTCGCCCCGAATATTATATGTTCCTTTTTCTCAGTTGCCTGGGGTTGATGCTGCTTGTCAGTGCGACCGAGCTTATTACCCTCTTTGTCGCCCTTGAACTCTCCTCTTTTTCCCTGTATCTGATGGTGCCCATGCGTGATGAACAAACCGCCGGCCGGGAGCAGATGGAGGCCGGGATCAAGTATATCCTTTTCGGCGTTCTGGCTACCGGGTTTATGCTTTACGGGATGAGTTATATATTCGGCCTGACCGGTACAACCTATCTTGAAGATATTGCCCCTGGCCTGCAGCAGACCGCTTCCCGATCGGCGGCCTTTTTTGCAGTTGTCATGGTTCTTGCCGGATTTTTTTACAAGTTGGCCCTGTTTCCCATGCATTTCTGGGTGCCTGATGTCTATGAAGGGGCGGCCAATGAAACAACGACCTTTGTCGCCACCGTACCAAAGCTCGCAGCCGTTGCCCTGCTGATCCGTTTTGTTCTCCTGGTGCCTGCCGATGCGCATGTACTTGCAAATCTTATGATGGTGCTGGCCCTTTGTTCCATGTTTTACGGCAACCTGATTGCACTTGTCCAGACGGACGTAAAGAGGATGCTGGGCTATTCCGGTATTGCCCATGCAGGCTTTATTCTTTTTGGGTTGTTGACCATGAAGTCCGGTGGCTATGCCATGGCCATGTATTATATCACCGGCTACGTGTTTATGAATATTGCCTGCTATACCGTGCTCTGCCATGTATCCGAACATGGAGAAAACCTCTCCATCGGTGATCTCGCAGGCCTGCACAAGCGGGAACCGTTTCTGGCCTTTCTCCTGGCCCTGGGGCTGTTTGCTCTGGCAGGGATTCCGCCGATGGTCGGATTTACCGGTGAGTTTATGTTGCTTGCCGGAGTATTAAAAGAGGGGCCGCAATTTTTAATCCCCGTTATTCTGGCGGCCATAAATGCCGGAATCGCTATTTATTATTATCTGGCCGTTATAAAATCAGCCTATACGGCGGATGGTGGAGAAAGAGGCGCTGTCTCCATAAACTCATTGACCAGGATTTCCGGCACTGCATTGATGGTCATTATTGTGCTCATGGGTATCTTTCCATCCAGAATTATTTCCTACGCCGAAGCGGCCGTCAAGTCGATCATGTAACCAGCATTACTGGACAAAACGGAAGAATACAACTGCGGAGAATAATTTTGCTCCGGCATGGTATGGATTTTTTCAAGGAGATATTTTTTCCTGTTTGATACCGATCCGGAAGGCCAGGGCGGCAAGTATCATGATGGCCGCGATAATGGCAAAGGCCAACCGAAAGTCCTGACCGGTGGATAAACCGATGAGCAGGCCGGCCAGAATCGGGCCCGAGGCGTGACCGACATCATAAAGGGTGCCGAAAACGCCCATGGCCGAGCCGATATTGTCTTGCCTGCAGAGATCGGCAACCATGGCCGCCGCCGATGAGGTGACAATGGCTTCGCCCAGGCCGAAAACAGCGGCCAGCAGTAAGAGGGCGATATAGTTTTGTACCCATGGAATCAGGGTGAAGGGTATCGCACAGACAAACATGCCCCAGAAGAGCAGTGGTTTTCGTCCATGTTTGTCCGAGATCCTGCCCATCAGCGGTTTGGCAAGCACCGTCATCAGGATCTGTACGCCCCAGAGCAGTCCTGCCTGGAATTCCGTGTACCCCAGCACTATAACGATGTAAATCGGCATGAAGGCTTCCATGGCGCCAACAGAGAGGTTTTGCACGCCTTCCATGTTGCTGGTGACCAGAATGCGACGATCGGTTAAAATATCGCGGACGCTTTTGCCGAAATGGCGGAGAACGGCAGCGACTGTACTGCGTTGATCCGTGTCTTTCCTTTCCGGAACGGTCAGGCCTCTGCTTG
>DRLX01000257.1 GCA_011322715.1 Desulfobulbaceae bacterium | reverse complement strand
GAAGCAACGGCATCAATGCGGTATTCTTGCCGCCATGAACAACCATCGGCAATATGCTTTTTTCAACCGAACAGAATGATAACCACCCTATGACCGGTTCATTCCCGATCACCATCATTTCCGGAGGACAGACCGGTGCGGACCAGGCGGCCCTGGACGCAGCGATATTTCTACGCATTCCCCACGGCGGCTGGATATGCTCCGGCAGAAAAACAGAAGCCGGTCCCCTGCCGGACAGGTATCTCCTTAAAGAGCTTGAATCACCACGCTACAGAGACCGAACGGAAAAAAATATATTGGCGGCCGACGGCACCCTGATCGTTTCCTTTGGCCCCCCGAGTGGGGGCACCGCCCTGACCGAGGCACTGTCCATCCGGCATGATCGCCCCTTTCTGCGCCTTGACCTTGATGTCATCACGGAGACACAGGCCGCTGCCGCCCTGCTTTCCTGGTTGCAGGAACACAAAATACGCATTCTCAATGTGGCCGGACCGCGCGCCTCCAACGAACCCCGCATCCACGGGGCTGTTTATTCAATCTTGACCAATCTTGCATGGGAGAAACTCAGGCCATGAACGCCCCGAGACACACAAAACGATTTAGCCGCCGCCAACTCCTGAAAATGGGTGCCGTCTCTACCGCCTCCATCTTGACGCCGGCGCTTTTTACCTCATGCGCGGTTGACCCGGTTACCGGCCAAAGCGAGATGGTTTTTCTTTCCAAAGCCGATGAAATAGCCCTGGACCGCAAGCAGGCCCCTTATCAGTTTTCCAGTGATTACGGTGTAGTGCAGGATGTACAGCTCAACGCCTATATCAACAGAGTCGGCATGGAAATCGCGGCCCGGTCGCATCGGCCGCAAATGCCCTATTCTTTCCGGGCGGTAAATGCCGCCTACATCAATGCCTATGCCCTGCCCGGCGGTTCCATTGCCGCCACCCGAGGCATCCTGGTCGAGCTGGAGAACGAAGCCGAACTGGCCGCCCTGCTCGGCCATGAAATCGGCCATGTTAATGCCCGCCACGCCGCTGAAGCCGCCACCAAAGGAACCCTGGCGGGTCTGTTGCTCGCCGGAGCAACGGTAGCCACCAGCGCCGCCGGTTACGGCAATGCCGCAGGCCTTGTCCAGCAATTAGGCGGCATGGGCACCGGCGCCCTGCTTGCCCATTACAGCCGCGACAATGAACGCGAGGCCGACGCTCTGGGCATGGAATACATGACCCGGGCCGGGTATAATCCCCTGGGCATGATACAGCTCATGGAGGTCCTCGAAAAAAACGGCCACAGGCAACCCGGTGCCATCGAGCTGATGTTCGCCACTCATCCCATGAGTCGGGAACGATTGGAGTGGGCCAGACAGGCAGCCAATACCACTTATGCCCGTTTCCGCTCCGGTGCCATGAACAGAGAACGATACATGGAGCATACCAGGGGACTGCGTCGCATCAAAGCTGCAATAGAGGCCATGGGCAAGGCAAATTCACTATTAAACCGGGGCAAATACACCGAGGCTGATCCTCTGCTCGCCCAGGCCCTGCGTATCGCCCCTGATGACTATACGGCCCTTGTCATGCGGGCAAAATGTCAGCTCGGCCTGAAAAATACCCGGGAGGCCGGTCGACTTGCCCTTGCCGCCACCCGGGTGTACCCGACGGAGGCCCAGGGCCATCTTGTCGCCGCCATGTCCTTCTTTGTTGAGAAGAAATACAACCCGGCATACAAACAGTTCAATCGTTACGACCAGCTTCTTCCGGGAAATCCGGAAATTACCTTCTTCAAAGGGCTCTGCCTTGAAGGCATGGGGAAACGATCGGAAGCCGCCCGCCATTATCGGGCCTATCTGCAACGGGTCCGCCGGGGTAAAAACGCCGGCTATGCCTATAATCGACTCAAAACGTGGGGTTATATTAGATAAAAGGGCAGACTAAACAAAGGACTCATCCCTTCCTGTCCAGGGCCTTGCGAACCATGACCGCCAGATCCCGCAACTCAACGGGTTTAAGTAACAAACCAACCGCGTGAACGGTCCTGATGCTCTCTTCATTCACCTTGTCGGAATAACCGGTACAGAGAATGACCGGTAACTCCGGTGCCGCACGATGCAGCTCACGTGCCAGTTCCAGACCGGTCAGGTCCGGCATGGTCTGGTCGGTCAAGACCAGATCATAGCACACGTCCCCCTTTTTTATCTCATCAAGGGCGGCACTGGAAGAGCTGTTAACGCTGACCGTGTACCCGAGGTGGGCGAGCATCATCCTGGAGGTTGCCAGAATGTCCTCCTCATCATCCACAACCAGAATATGCTCCGTTCCCATCGGCAAGGGAGGCTGCGCGCTGTTCTCTTCTTCCGGCGGCGATTCGGCAATCGGCAGAAGCACCGTAAAAGTGGCACCCTTGCCTGGAGCGGAATCGATAAAGATCTCGCCTCCGAGATCACAGATAATCCCATGCACCACACTCAGCCCCATACCCGTTCCTTCTCCCGGCTCTTTCGTGGTGAAAAATGGATCAAATATACGCTCGGCCACCGATGCCTCAATACCGAT
>DRLX01000256.1 GCA_011322715.1 Desulfobulbaceae bacterium | reverse complement strand
TCGCCGCCGTCATCAAGAAGCATATTGGGCCGCCAGCCGTCGGGACCGAAAATGGTCTGGTCGATGCACCACCAGAACTCCTCCTCACTCTCTCCCTTCCAGGCAAAGGTCGGGATCCCGGCCGCGGCCATGGCGGCAGCGGCATGGTCCTGGGTGGAAAAAATATTGCAGGAGGACCAACGCAGCTCCGCACCAAGCTCGACCAGGGTTTCCATCAAGACAGCAGTCTGGATGGTCATATGCAAACAGCCGGCAATCCTGGCACCTTTGAGCGGTTTTTCCGCTCCGTATTCCTCACGCAGGGCCATGAGGCCCGGCATTTCCGTTTCAGCAATAGCCGTTTCCTTACGGCCCCAATCAGCAAGACTCATGTCCGCTACTTTATAGTCACTCATATTGTATAACTCCGTCTTTTCGTCTTTTTGTCTTTTCGTTTTCCCGTTTGAACGCTTGAACATTTAAGCGTTTAAGCGTTTCATATCCCGGCCGTTTCCCGTAATTCATCGGCCTTGTCGGTCCGCTCCCAGGTGAATTCCGGCTCCTCACGTCCAAAATGTCCGTAGGCCGCCGTCTTCAAATAAATGGGGCGGATCAGATCCAGCATGGTAATAATCCCATAGGGCCGCAGGTCAAAATGATTGCGGATAAGTTCCACAATTTTTTCTCCCGCTATCTTGCCCGTGCCGAAGGTTTCCACGGAAATGGAGGTCGGCTCGGCCACACCAATGGCATAGGAAACCTGGATCTCGCAGCGATCGGCCAGACCGGCGGCAACAATATTCTTGGCAACATAGCGCCCTGCATAGGCCGCCGAACGGTCCACCTTGGAAGGGTCCTTGCCCGAAAAGGCGCCGCCGCCATGTCTGGCCATGCCGCCATAGGTATCGACGATAATCTTGCGACCAGTAACCCCGCAGTCACCGACGGGACCGCCGATGACAAAGGAACCGGTCGGGTTTATATGATATTTGGTTCCCTCGTGCAGCCATTTCTCAGGTAAAACCGGTTTAATGATATTTTCCATCACCCCTTCTTTGAGTTTTTCATACTCGATATCCGGGGCATGCTGGGTCGACAGCACCACCGCATCTATGGCTGCGACCTTACCGTCTTCATAACGCAGGGTGAGCTGACTTTTGGCATCGGGCCGCAACCATGGCAAAACCCCGGCCTTGCGGATTTCGGACTGGCGCTGCACGAGCCGATTGGCATAGGTAATTGCCGCAGGCATAAGGACATCGGTTTCATTGGTGGCATAGCCGAACATCATACCCTGATCTCCCGCTCCCTGTTCTTCACGGGACGTGCGGTCTACGCCCTGGGCGATATCCGAGGACTGCTTGCCGATCAGGGACATAACCGCACAGGTTGAGCCGTCAAAGCCGACATCGGAGCTGGTGTAGCCGATATCACAGATCACCTTGCGGACCATATCATCCAGGTCGACCCAGGCCTCGGTTGTTATTTCGCCGGCAACAATAGCGACACCGGTTTTAATCATGGTCTCGCAGGCCACGCGCGCATTTTCCGGATGGGGATCACTGGCAAGGATGGCATCAAGAACGGCATCGGAAATCTGGTCGGCAACCTTATCGGGATGTCCTTCGGAAACTGATTCAGAGGTAAAGAGTTGAGTAGACATACGCTTACTCCTTGGTAAAGTTAGAGATATCCCTGTTCATGACAGGGAAAATTGATAGCGGTACAAGAAGCAGGGAACACATTTCCACCAAAGAAAAAAAGGGTAAAAAATTGCCTGCACTGAAAGGAAAAAAAGTATAAGGGAAAATAGCCATGGAAATGCTCCAACAGGCGTGCTTCCATCTCACAAATAGTGAATACTGTGCTGGAAGCCTTGGAGCACGGTATTCGCTTTACCAGATAGTTTTTAGTCGCTCTGGAAGTTGAACGTTAAACCAGCGACTGATTCCATACTGATTATTTTAGATATACTAATTTTATTTTACCCAAACCTCTGTTGTTGTCAAACACTTTTTGCAAAATGCAATAAAACTCTCATTCCAATGACGACCCGACAACAGAATCTGCGTGAAAACATGGAGAAAACGATCACTCTGATCCCCGTACCTGCTGAACAAAATCAAGGACAATGTCCCATTTATTGAGTGGACTGATCAGATACAGGCCACGGATACAGGGCTGAATATCTTCAATTAAGCGACCGGTATACTCAAGGGCGGCCTTTCGCTGATCGGCGACCTGATCATAGGAGGCCAGCCGACTACGCAGATCGGCAGGCACGGAAATCCCCGGCACCTCATTATGGAGAAATTCGGCATTACGCGAGGAAATCAGGGGAAAGATACCCGGGAAGATGAGGATATCAAGATGATTGACCGCCTCCATCATCTGCTCGACCACCTCTTTGGAAAAAAGGGGTTGGGTCATGGCAAAGCGGGCGCCAAGCGCGGTCTTCTTTTCCAGACGGCTGATCTGCAGGCCCGGCTTGGCCGGACGAAAACTGAATGCAGCGCCGATGGAGAAATTCGTCTCTTTCTTGATCGAACGACCGGCCAGGTTGACACCTCGGTTCAGACCGGCAAGCATACGAATAAGGCCCTCGGAACGCAGGTCAAAGACGCCGGTCACACCAGGCTGATCGGTTCCGGCCGCCGAATCACCACTGACGGCAAGCACCGCTTCGATCCCCAAAAGATGGGCTTCCATCATGCGGGATTGGAGACCGAGTCCGTTGAGGTCCCGACCGGTTTGGTGAATAATAGTCTGCACTCCGCATCGTTGCCGAATACGGGCGGCCATACCCAGGTTTCCCGTTCGCAGGATGGCCAGAGGACTCTCGCCCAGCGATACGGCATCAACTCCGGCCCTGGTCAGCTCCTCGGCCCCGTGCAAAACGGACTCCACATCGAGATGGGTCGGCGGATCGAGTTCAACAATGATCGGTAATCTTTTGTTCTCCAGACTTGCCAGAAAGCCGCCGGGCTTAAACGCCTTTTCGACGCCGTCCGATTCCCTGTCAACTGCGGCAATCCGTTCACCACGGACACGCACAGGTTTAATCCGCAGGGCGGAACGGAACTCCTGAATATGGGCAGGTGTGGTACCACAGCAACCACCTATGAGATGAACGCCTGATTTTATCATCTCCCTGGCCCGAGCAGCCATATAGCCGGGCTGGGCCGGATAGATCGTCCGCCCGCCCACCATTTCCGGCATACCGGCATTGGGAAATGCCGACAACGGCGTACCCTCTCCGGCAAGCGGCGACATCTGCGAAATGGCTGTAACCATGGCATCAATGCCACGGCCGCAATTTGTTCCGACCACCACAGCGCCTGCCTTCCGCATCCGCAGACCGCAGTTGAAGGCATCCTCGCCGTGCACGGTCATGCCCCTGGCCGGAAAAACCATCTGGGCGATCACCGGCAGCTCCGGCGCCTCCCGGCGTGCGATTTCAATAGCCAGGACAATTTCCTGCAGCTGACTGAAGGTTTCAATAATCAGAACATCCGCCCCGCCTTCGGCAAGCCCGAGCACCTGCTCGGTAAAAGAGGTCCGTATTTCCTCTTCGGTGACCTCTCCCTCTTCCAGGGGAAAGGTTTCGCCCGAGGGACCAATCGACCCGGCGACATACACCTGGTGACCAGCAGCCTTGGCGGCTATCCGCGCCCCGGCCCGGTTGATTTCACGCACCTGGTCTTCAGCCCCGGCCTCACGCAGTTTGAAGCGACCGGCCCCAAAGGTATTGGTCTCAATCAACTGGCTGCCCGCCCGGATGTATTCCTCATGGGCGGAGAAGATGGTTTCTTCGGCCTGCAGATTCAAGAGATCAAGATTGCGACCGCGCTCTACGCCTCGCTCAAAGAGATATGAGCCGAGAGCACCGTCACCAAGAACCACATGGTCTTGGATGTATTCCAAAAAATCAGGTTTCATAGCTTATGCCGACCCACCCGTATTGAATCGTCCGGGTTTCCTCCGGCCGTATCGTTACTCGCTGAGCGCAATGTCAACCGAGGGACGCATGGTGGCGACGGTGGCCAGAACGTCATGGACCATGTGGTTGGTAAAGGCATCAAAAAGTTGCTGATCGGACTGGACCCCGTTGTCATAATCGACAAGGGCCTGCTGCATAATGTTGTAATCAAAGCGCGGCGCCCATTTTCTGGAACCTAGACGGGCAGTTGTCGAACAGTTGTCCACCATATAGGCGACTCCCTTGAAATGCATGTAGGGATTGAGGGAATCAACAGCTTCAATGACCGACTCGTTGCAAACCTCGCTTAAACAGTGACCCTTTTCTATCAACAGATCAATCTGCGCCATCATGACCGCACAGTAGAGACCGGCGGTTTCGGCATCAACCTCGGGCTCGCCGCTGCGCTCGGCCCGAACCTGCTCGCCGATCTTCCACATTTTCGTGCCGTCGATCTTGCCCATGGGATAGCGATCAAAACGCCGTCCGGCCATGACAACGGAACGAATCTCATTGCCGCTGGACACCTCGTCATAGATTTCCAGCAAAATTTCAAAGGCGGGATGATAGGCGGCGCTGTACATGCGGGCAAAAGTTTCTTTGCCGGTATCATCCAGGTTATTGTAAACTGCCAGAATGCCGTCATGGGAAATGGTGCGGGAAATGGGGCCGGTGATATTTTCAACCGTGTCGATAAACGCCTTTTTCTCGTCCACGCCCTTTTCCATCACCAAACGCCGATACAGGGCCTCGGAAACTCCATGCACGGCCCCAAGAAGGATACCGCGTTCCCCGAAAATATCTGAGCGGTACTCATAGCCCAAAGTCGTTTTGAAGACATAGGGAGCACCGACGCCGATGGCCCAACCCAGGGCCTGATCAACTGCCTTGCCGTCAATATCCTGTTCCACGGCAAAAGAACAGTTGATACCGGCACCGTTGATCTCTTTTCCCTGCACATACAGCCGCCGAACCGACGGTCCCATCCCCTTGGGACAGACACCGATCACATTCAAATTTGCCGGGAACTTCTCGCCGACACTCTCCAGGTGACCAAGGAGAAAACCATGGGAAAGGCCAAAGGTGGCGCCGTCTTTCATGGCGGCAAAGATCTTTTTATAATTTTCGACCTGGGCGGCATCGGAAATCAGCAGAATGACCATGTCGGATTCTCCAATGACCGCATACATTTCGCCAAGGGTATTGTTCTCCTCCGAGAAACCTGCGGCCCTGGCGGCATCCATGGAGGCGCTGCCCTCGCGCAGGCCGACCTTGACCCGAATGTTCGTCCCCTCAAGAGAGTCACGCAGGTTCTGGGCCTGGGCAGGCCCCTGGGACCCCCAGCCGATCACGCCGATCTGCTCAATACCGGCAAAGGCCTTTGGCAGCAGGGAAAATTTATCCCGACCGCCACGGACAATGGTTTCCTTTGTCCCGGCCAACTCAATGGTTTCCGTATCAAAAATAGCAGATGTAAACGTGGTTTCCATATAATTCCTCCAAAAAAGTGAACTATTCACAAGAGTGAAAAAGCATAATCAGTCAATTCTATTTCGCATATTTATTGTATATCGCATAAGACGAATTTTATATTAGTACAAAATACATCCGGCAAATTCAACATAAAACAACCATATTCTGCCCATATTCATGGTCCCCCAAAAAAACATGACGGAAGCGGGACACACAGAGGTTTACGATTGGGAAATCGTAACTTTATAGTCACGATGTGGGCCATGGGAAAATTTAACACCTGCCCCTTCAAAAACTTTTTCATACCGAGGCAACCGGCCGGCATTTCTTACCGCCTCATTGCTCTATATCGCAGCGATTGCCGTTTTTTGAATTTATTGCCGGGGCACTGAAAAGCGCACGCCCGTAGACATCTGGATACAACCGGATGATCAGTGGCTATCCCTGAATCGCATAACCGCCGTCCACCACCAGAGTCTGACCGGAAATCATAGAGGAAAGATCGCTGCAGAGAAAGAGGGCAAGATCGGCCACGTCTTCAGGTGTTGTCAACCGGCCAAGAGGGGTGCGGCGCAACGACTCGCCGATAATCTCATCACGATTGGGAAATTTCTTCAGGGCATCCGTGTCAACCACACCGGCTGAAATAGTATTGACGGTAATATGGCGGGGGCCAAGCTCTACCGCCAGATGCCTGACCAGGGATTCAAGGGCGGCCTTGGACGAACCGACCACCGTATAATTAGGCACGGCCCGGACAGCGCCGAGACTGGATACGGCCATGATCCTGCCCCCGTTTTCCATCATCCGGACCGCATGCTGACTCAGACTCAGTAAAGCGCGGGCGTTGATATCCATGGCCCAATCCCAATGGCGGGTGGTGAGCTCCATAACCGG
>DRLX01000255.1 GCA_011322715.1 Desulfobulbaceae bacterium | reverse complement strand
CGTAGCCTGATTATTTTGTTTCCCCTCGCCATGATCTTTGACGTCTTGTCAGGTCTTGTTCTCGGCATGTATCCGGCACTTTTCATTCTGGGGTATCTCCTGTTGAAAGTCATGAGTGATCGTTTGCCGGTCAGGGAATCTTTCTATCAGGTTCCGATGATCGGCGTCGGCTATTTGCTGGTAAACTGGTTGGTCTATGTGTGTATGAGCTTTGCAGTGCCGTCTTTGCTGATTCCCTGGTCCTGGCCGATAATGTTTATGCGGGCCGCACTTGTTATCCTTTTTTCCTTTCCCCTGTTTCGTCTCTTTGAATTCATTAATCGGCGGATTGAAGGGAAATTTACCGGGTTTTACAAGGGACGACTTCGCTCCGGCAATCGATATCGTGAGTAAGCAATGATCAGGTTGAGCCGAAAAAAACTCTCAAACAAAAAGCGTTCAGAACCTTTGCTGGAGAGTGAGCAGAAAAAGGAAAGCAGGATCACTCTGCTTGTCCACAGGGACGACGGTGAGCTTGATTTTTTTCGTAAGCGGGCTTTTTATG
Source organism: Desulfobulbaceae bacterium (assembly GCA_011322715.1). GTDB lineage: Bacteria > Desulfobacterota > Desulfobulbia > Desulfobulbales > Desulfobulbaceae > DRLX01. The sequence goes on along the minus strand of DRLX01000255.1, from coordinate 2,025 downwards.
CCGCTTTTGTTATTATTTTTTTCTTTGCCGTTCTGGTGGCCCGTCTCTGGTTCCTCCAGGTACAGCAAGGTGAAAAATATGATCAACTGGCGGATAGTAATCGTGTCCGTTATCTTGAAATTGCCGCTCCCCGAGGGAATATCCTTGATAGTATGGGGCGGGAAATCGTCACTAACCGGCCCTCATTTAATGTTGTCTGGATTCGGGAGAACAACCGACTTGATGATACCCTGCTCAAAAAGATGGCGGCTGTTCTTGATGTTGATGTCTCCGATTTGTTGGCTAAAATTAGAAAAATGGCGGGAACGCCGGGCCATATACCTATACGATTGGCGGAAGATATCGATTGGAACAAGGTTGCCTACATTGAAAATAACCGGATGAACCTGCCTGGTATCAAGATAGAGGTTGTCCCGCTCCGTGTGTATCATTACGGAAATGTAGCTTCCCATATTATCGGATATCTAGGTGAAATTAATGAAAAAGAACTAAAAGCATCCAAGGAGGGTGAATACCGCGGCGGTGACCTGATTGGTAAGATGGGGCTCGAACGTTTGCGAGAAAAAGACCTGCGGGGTGAAAAGGGGCGTCATTATATGGAAGTGAACGCCCTTGGTTTTGAACAGCGCAATCTCAAAGGTATAGAACCTCTACCCGGCAATGATCTGCAGCTTACCATTGATATGGATTTGCAGCGGACCGCTGAGGAGACCATGGCGGCCGGAGAAAAATCCGGTGCCGTGGTGGCCGTGGAGGTCAACAGCGGTCGTATTCTTGCGGCCGCGAGTGCGCCGACGCTGGAACTTGACAAATTTATAGGTGGTATTTCCTATAAAAACTGGCAGGCGATGCTGGATAATCCTCTCCATCCATTGATCAACAAGATAGTCCAGGGGCAATATCCACCCGGATCAACCTATAAACTGGTGACGGCCACGGCCGGTCTTGCCGAACGGGTGATTAGCCCGGATTCAATTATTTATTGTCCGGGGCATTACCGGTTCGGCAACAGGATATATCGTTGCTGGAAACACTCGGGTCATGGCGCGGTTGATTTGAATCGTGCTTTGTCCGAGTCCTGCGACGTGTATTTTTATCAGGTCGGGCAACGGCTTGGTGTCGATCGGCTGGCGAAATATGCGCGTATGTTTGGTCTGGGTCGTAAAACCGGCGTGGAAATGGAGCATGAAAAATCAGGACTGATTCCAACGTCGGCATGGAAGAAGAAACGTTTCGGCAAGGTATGGCAGGAGGGCGAGACCCTGTCCATTGCCATTGGCCAGGGGTTTGATCTTGTCACTCCGCTGCAGCTTGCCTTTATGACCGCCACGGTCGCCAATGGCGGCACGCTCTATAAGCCCGGCCTGGTGGAGCAGGTACGTGACCCCGACGGCAAGGTCATTGAACAGTTTGAGCCTGAGATTGTCGACAGGCTGACGGGGCAGGGGCGAAATCTGCAACTGGTGCGTAAGGGATTGATTGAAGCCGTCAACGGGCGCCATGGAACGGGCAGACGGGCACGCCTGAAAGATTTGGGTATTACTGTTGCCGGAAAGACCGGAACGGCCCAGGTCGTACGTCTGAAACAGTACCGTCATCTTAAGGACAAGGATATTCCCTATAAATACAGGGACCATGCCTGGTTTACCTGCTTTGCGCCGGCGGAAAATCCGGAGATTGCAGTTACTGTGCTGGTGGAACACGGCTTCCACGGAGGCTCCGGTGCCGCACCGGTGGCAAAGGCAGTTCTGGAAGCATATTTCAGAAAACGGCTTAAGGACAGTGGAAATGTTTCTGTCCAGGTTGTCCGCGATGAAGCAGGCCGGAAGAAGAAAACCCGCTAACATTAAGAGGAAATAAAAAATGTTGCGTTTTGATCGTCGTCTTATCCATCATTTTGACTGGGTGATGCTTCTGATGCTGGTTTTGGTTTCCGCCATGGCACTGACCAATCTCTACAGCTCAACCTGGAACGGGACCGGCATCGTTTCTTCGGTGTTCCTCAAGCAGACCTATCTCCTCGGT
>DRLX01000254.1 GCA_011322715.1 Desulfobulbaceae bacterium | reverse complement strand
ATGCTTTAAAATAAAGAATTGAGTATTTTTCTTTCAGTGGAGAATAAAACAGCCCCATGGACACGCTACCGTCTTTATCAGGCCCCCGAATGTTTAGGGGCGCTGTATTCTTTCTGCTCTGTTTCTTCCTTTTTTGTGGAATAGGCGGTGGTGTCTCTGCTGCGCAGGCTTCCCGGCAGGTAACTTTTTCCTGGCATGCCAATCCGCAGGACGACAATGTTGTGGGATATCGACTCTATTATGGTCCTGGATCACGATATGACGGTGATGGTCATTTGAAGTCAGGGTTTTCCTACGACTATTATCTTGATTTTGCCACTTCCCAGCGTTGCAGGACAACCAAGTCGGGACCGGTCTGTGAGCAGTACGGGGACAATGAGGTTCGCTGCGAAGCCCTCAATACGGAAACGCCTAAATGCACGCTCTATGGTCTGGTGGGTGGATATAAATATTTCACTATGACCGCCTATAATGCCCAGGCGGAAAGTGCATATACCAAGGAGCTGAAGTCTTATTTTGGTTTATATGGAGGAGACCCTGGAAATTTACCCGGTATGGTTGGCACTCTAGACGCTGTCTATACGCTGCTTCTCCCCTGATTATTCCACCTGCCCTTTTTCAATTCATCGTTGCTCCTTTTTGGGGTATTTTCCCTCTTTTGTTATAGATATAGTTTCTCTTTATTTTTTCACCTTGCCCGGCATGATGTTCGTAGCCACGAGAGAAGGCACTCTCTTTTCCTGATCAGGTCTTCTTAACTTCCCGTCGATATCTTTTTTAATTCTGGCCCACGACGTTACGACGTTTCAGGCTGTTCCCATCGTTTTGAATCTGCGCTTATCAGTTGTGGCTGAAGCCTGAAAATTTGCTTCGCCACGCTGGTTTATTCCGAAACAGCTGATAGCTGTAAAAGAGTTTTTCTGTCTGAAAACAATGCGACAAATATACCATTTTTCACCTTACGTAGTTTTTTGCTGATTGTCAACCACAAACGTGGTACCTGGTAGTTTTATATTTGGTAATGATTGTCGTTGGTAGGTATGTGAAAAAATTAATATATGATATAACAATTACTTAGGTGTAGTTAACGAGGGAGAGGATTAATTATACTTTATAAATGTATAAAAAACATTATAGTTACAATGTAGTATAAAAGAGAAATTTATCGTTTGTTCGTTGCCTTTGTCGGCGCTGCCATAAACCGAATCTTGCTGGGAGGATTGTGATATGAAAGGGATTTATTTGTTTTTGTTCCTTCTATTGGTGAGTATCGCAACCTGGATGCAACCGTTGTCTGTGCATGCGGAAGAGACAACCGTGCAGCAACGACAGACCATCTTAAATATTATCAACGAGCTGCTCCTCTTTAATCCTGCCGTCCTTCCCACGGATTCAGTTTCTCTCACCGGGAGCGGTTCAGGCTCCGGTACTCAGGGAAACAATCCCGGTACCCAGGGACAGGGCGGAACGGTCAATGGTATTCAGATTACGATCGGTGGCCCGGGAGGGCGGCAAATCCTGGTACGGACGGCGGACGGTCTCCTGTTTAATCTGACCAAGGTCAGTTCATCGGGGGCGGAGTTGAGTGCCGATTCCCGTCAGTGGGCCTGCCTCAAGGACAATGTCAATGGATTAATCTGGGAAAAGAAGACAAACGATGGCGGGCTGCATGACCAGCATGACTCCTTTGTCTGGTATAATACCGATCCGGCTTCAAACGGTGGATCCCCGGGTTTTGTTAAGAGTAGCGGCTCGACCTGTGAGGGATATGTTGCCGGTGATCCTTCCACCTATTGCAATACCCAGGCCTTTGTCCAACGGGTAAATAGCGTTGGTTATTGCGGCTATCGTGACTGGCGCATGCCGACGGTTGAAGAACTCGGCGGCATTGTTTCTTTAAATAAGGTCGCGCCGGTTTTCTCCCAAGATATTCTCCCGCGTGGGACCGGTAATGCCGTCTGGACTGCATCCGTTGTCCCGCGTTATCCTGGATTTGCCTGGCATATATACTTAAATGACGGCTACGCGCACGGAACAGATCGCAGTGGTAATCTCCCGGTACTTCTAGTTCACAGCGCTCAATAGAGATTTTTTTTAGTTATCGGTCCGGATCAGACGATTCGTTAACTTATAGCCCAATGATTTATACGGAGGGAACACGATGGACGGACACCTCACCTGTATAACAGACAAGCAAGCGCACTCTTCGTGCTTTCTCCACCTGATCTCCACCTTTATTCTACTTGTTGTATCTCTCCTGCTTGCTGAGACTTCGGTGGCCGCAAGTCTCCGGGTTCTAGGCGTGCAAAAAAGTGGGACCATCAGTCGGCTTGCCGAGTACCGGTGGGTGATTGAAGAAGATCTGACCTATGATGTCGTACCCGGAGTTCAGGTTGCCACACCCCTGGCTGTGCAGTTTCACCGCAGTTACATGCCGGTTGTCGCCCAGGGTGATAACACCACGCCGCTTCCCACCCTTGACGCTGCAAAGAGATACTATGTTTCGGTTATTCCCAAAACAGCAGGTACCTACAGTGTCGGCGGGGCCTCTCTTGTCGGTGATGGACGGGTGACGGTCTATCTCAACCAGTTGCCTCTGCCCACGGCCCAGATTACGGTTTTTGTCTTTCAGGACATCAATCCCATTAACAATGCCTTTGATACCGGCGAGCTCGGTCTTTCCGGGTTTAGAATCAAGCTGGAGGATGCCGGTGGCCGTTATGGCATTTCCGCCGGTGAGCAGACGGCTGATGCCTTTGGCAACCCACTGGGAACTCAGTATGTAAAGACCTGTGATGAATTCGGGCAAAATCCAGGTACCGGTACCTACGGCTGTCTGGATGCCGAAGGTGCACCGCTTATTGCTACTGATGCCGGTGGCAATCCCGTTGTTGAGCCGTTAATCACCGGCCCGGACGGACGGTTGACTATTAAAAATCTGGCGCCGGGGAAATATGGTATTATTGCCATTGCCCCCAATGCCGTGGAAGATCCGCCCGGTTCCGGCAATTTTGTCGGCACCAACTGGGTGCAGACCTCAACTATTGAGGGGACCAAGGTCATTGATGCCTGGGTCAAGGCAAATGAGCCCCCGTTTTTTCAGGAGTTCGGTGCCCCCGGTGCCCATGCTTCCATAGGTTTTGTTCCCGCTGGTCCTAATCATCCTTTTATTGATACAACCGTGCTTACCGGAGGTACCACTATTAGTGGCCGGGTTGTCAATCTTCATCTTTCCAGGCCACCGGCCACCGCATTTTTCAGTGGCGTCCCCTTTGCCCATACCACTCCATGGGTCGGCTTGAATCAGGGTGGAGCAGGTATTGGTCGGGGCATTTACGCCGCCCGGGCAAACAGCGACGGCACCTTCTCCATTCCCAACGTTCCCGACGGTAATTATCAGCTGGTAATCTGGGATGATGCTCTTGATGTTATCTTCGCCACCCACGGCGTGACCGTTATCGGCGGCGCGGCCGTTGATCTTGGAGATGTTCCGGTCTTTCAATGGTTTGCCCGTGTGGAAAACCATATATACAATGATGTCAATGAAAATGGGTTCCGGGATCCAGGCGAAGAGGGTATTCTCGAGCAGACAGTCAACCTGCGCTGGCGGGATGGTTCTATTTATCAGACCTCTCCTACGGATAGTGAGGGATTTGTCCCCTTTGATCAGGTCTTCCCGTTTTTTGCCTGGCTGGTAGCCGAAGTTGACTTTGCCCGCTTCAAGGCAACCGGGGTGACGATCACCATAGATGACGGCGGCCCCATAGACAATGCTGATCCCTGGTCCTGGGAAGGAATACTCAATCCCCAGCCCCAGGGCATACCCCTTGACCCGGACAGTACGGTTGTGACGGCCAAATATCGCACGGAGCTTGGTCCGGTACTGACCGAAGGCTTTCAGGCCTTTCTCGGCCAGACCCATGTCTTTGAATGGGGCAAGAAACCCTATGGCCCGGATGAAAACGGCGGAATTTCCGGAATCGTGTACTATGCCGTGACCAGGGCCGAAGATGATCCGGAGCTGGCCGCCGCCGAACCATGGGAACCAGGTATCCCGTCGGTACAGGTCAATCTCTATGCCTATGACCAGAACCAGCCCGGCTTCAAGGGGGCGCTTTTAAGCTCCACCTTGACCGACAGCTGGGACAATGATCCACCGCAGAATTGCCAGTATGGGGCCAATGCAGGCTCCGGCACCGACGATCCCTTTGTTTTGCGCGGCGTCCCCACTGACTGTTATGACGGTCTGCGCAACTGGAACCAGGTGCGGCCGGGTGTCTTTGACGGCGGCTATGCCTTTGATTCCATAATTGATCCGCAGACATCGGCGCTGATCAGTCCCATTCCGCCGGGACGCTATATTGTCGAGGTCGTTCCTCCTCCGGGCTACCGGGTAATGCGTTCCCAGGATAAAAATGTTGATTTCGGCGATACCTATATTCCCGGGCCCCAGTTGCTGCCCCCTGAATGTGTGGGTGATTCCTATACAGTCCCTGCGGAATTGAACCTGTTCCCGGGAGTTCCGGCGGCATTTGCCGGTCAGAGCCTGCCGGGCTGTGAGCGCAGACTGGTATCGCTTGTCGGCGGAGCCAATGCGGCTGCAGATTTCATGCTCCTTACGGATGCCCCTGTGGCCGGCCATATTATCGGTTTTATTCTTGACGATACGGCCAATGAGTTTGATCCGACTTCGCCCCAGTTTGGTGAAAAATTTGCCCCGCCCTGGCTGCCTATTTCCATCCGGGACTGGACCGGTCGTATGATCAGTTCAACTTATTCCGGTGAGTATGGGGTCTATAACGCGCTGGTGCCTTCGACCTATTCGGCCAACCTTCCCAAGCCAAGCGGCATGTCGCCCAATATGCTCACCACCTGCATGAATGATCCGGAGGCAGATACCCTTGGCGGCTTTTATAATCCCCAATATTCGACTTTTTGTTATCCCTTCCAGTATATGCCGGGAACAACAACCTACCTGGACACGCCGGTGGTCCCGGTTGCCGCT
>DRLX01000253.1 GCA_011322715.1 Desulfobulbaceae bacterium | reverse complement strand
TAAAAACATTGCTCCAGCTCCGGCCAGTAACCATGGTACTCTATATCTCTTTTTCATAATACCTCCCAGTTACTAGAATAAATAGGGTCAGAATAAATAGGGTCAGAGTAAAATTAAGTGTAAAGAGAAATAGTGATCTACATATACCCATGTTTTTAATTTTACTCTGACCCCATTTATTGCAGAGAGGGTGGTGATTTCATGCCGGTGCAGCATGTTGATAGTATGGTGACGGTAGCTTTGGGTACACCCTGAACACATGGCCATATACTTCATCTGCCTTTTCCTTGACATCATCTTCCGTGTAGTGATCCACCGGTAGACCTGATGATTCGCTCCATAACAAGTCGTGAATGACAAGACGGACGGCATCACGAGAGGATTCACGCTCCCGCCAATGGTCAATTTTCCGGATCTGTTCCTTCAATGTCTGCAGGAGTTCTACTGAGACCTCTTTTATTTTTTTTATCTCCGGAGGAGTCAATTCCGGTTTTCTAAGGAGATCAAAAATTGCCAGAGATTCTTCATCCAGACCTTCGCGCAAGGCACGTCGCTCCTCATCATCCAACTCTTGTTCAAATCGAAACAACTCTTCAAAAGTCTGTTCAATGGTGACCCGGTCTTTTTCGCGATTATATTCTGCAACGATTTTTTCGTAATGCAGCTGCAAGTCCGTGCGCAACGGATTCTGCTGGAGAAGGCGTTGCAATCGGGTTTCAATGGTCTGTTTGAGACTTTGGACAATGGTCCTTTTGGCAGGACTTCGTTCAAACTCCCTGCGAAGTCTATCAAAATCAATCTTACTGATATCGTATGGTTCCGGATCGTCTTGCGCCCCGCTCTCCCTGGTTTCAATCGCGGCATCGACTACTTGATGTAATTTGCGGAGAATATCGCTTATATCCGCTTGTTCTCGATCCTGCTGCAGGCTCTTATAAACAATATCGATTGCATCCCGATCATCACGAAACTGGTTTACTCCTTCAACATTGATACAGGCCTTGAATTTTTTAAAGACCTCGCGACTCAGAATTTCAAAACGTTTACGGCTTTCATCGTTTTCATTGGCCGCCTCTTTGCATGCTACTATGGCAGCGTTACGCTCAAACCCCAACTTTTGCATGACAGCATCGAGAGATGCGTTCCTGTCTTCAAGAAAAGTACGCACCATGGCCACTGCCTCGGCAAGGTCGTCCAAAAGTTCCTCGTCGGGCCGGGCCGGATCGATTTCTCCTCCTCCACCTCCTGGCTGTGTCCCGGCAAAGGTGGCAAGCGCTTTGCGCAGATATTTGAGAATACCGCAATAATCCACAATCAACCCGTTGTTCTTGCCCTCGCTTACGCGGTTGGCCCGGGCAATGGCCTGCATCAGGGTATGGGCCTTGAGCGGCTTGTCAAGGTAGAGGGTGGCAAGACTTGGCACATCAAAACCGGTGAGCCACATGGCGCAGACAATGGCCACCCGAAACGGATGTTCCGTCGCCTTAAAGGCATCATCCAGGGCCATGGTCTGCAGGTTGCGATATTCCGGTCGTGCACGCATCGACTCAGGGAGATCTATTCCCTCTTTTATCAATCTGCGGTGTGGTGTGATATCAAGATCCCACCGGCGGAACTTGTCCACTTCTCCCTGCTCTTCACTGACCACCACCGCCATCCGAGTCTCTTGCATCCAGGCCAACTGTCGAATCCGAAAAATCTTTTCCTGCTCATCGTGAATAGAGGACAACTCTTTTTCAAGTTGTACAATCCTTTCCTGCCAGTAGAACTCAATCAACTTGTACATCCGCACGCAGGTTATCTTGTCAATGCACACCAGCATTGCCTTGCCGGTTTCCCAACCGGTGGAATAATGGTGGACAAAATCTCGTGCCACCTGGTCAAGACGTTTGCCGGCCGTGAGAATATGATAGTCACGTTTCAGCTCCTTTTCCAGACGCTGGGCGACGTTAATATCGTCGATCTCCAGCTCTTCCAGCTTTTCGGCGATCCGCTCATTCAGATCACCGACAGCCAAGCCCAGCTTCTCGCCGCGGGCATCATAGTAGAGTGGTACGGTTGCCTGATCATCCACAGCCCGTTGAAAATCATAGGTGGAGACATATTCACCGAAAACGCGCCGGGTAATCTGATCATTATTGAATAAAGGGGTACCGGTGAAACCAATATAACTTGCGCTGGGCAGGGCATTCCTCAGATTGAGAGCAAGAGTGCCGTACTGTGTCCGGTGCGCCTCATCGGTGATCACGATAATGTCGTCACGCTCACTGAATGGCTGCTCCGGTTCCACCTTTTGATTGAATTTTTGAATCAATGAAAAAATATAGGCCTTGTGCAGGGTCAGCAGTTTGTTCAGGTGGCGGCCACTTGCGGCCCGACACTGCTCCTGGTCGCTTACCACACCACAGCCGGCAAAGGTTTTGTATAACTGGGTATCCAGGTCATCGCGGTCAGTCAGGATCAGGAAGGTAAAGTTACCACCTAGCTTGCGGTGTACCTTGCGGGTGAACATCACCATGGAATAACTCTTGCCCGATCCCTGTGTATGCCAGAAAACGCCAAGCTTTCCCTGCAGCTCATTACGTTTCCGCACTGCCTCAATCGCCCGGTTTACCCCCAGAAACTGGTGGTTGCGGGCTATTATTTTTTTCGGTTTGCCTCCGACTTCGTCAAACAGAGTGAAATTTTCCACCAGATCAAGAAAATTCTCTTTATTACAAACCCCTTTGAGCAAGGTCTCCATATCCACAACTCCGGGCTCTTCCTCGGCAAGTCGCTTCCAGTCATGGAAATGTTCCCAGCGGCTGGTAATGGTGCCGATCCTTGCCTGCTCGCCATTGCCGAACATGACAACGCCATTATGGAAAAACAGGTGAGGAATGGTGTCCAGGTAGTCGGAAAAATTCTGTTCAAAGGCGGCCTTGAGATTCTTATGCAGGTTCTTACATTCAACAAAGAGAAGCGGCAACCCGTTGACAAAACCGATAATATCGGCCCGCCGCCGGTATAGATCTCCCTTCACCCACAGTTCTCGCACGCAGAGAAAGTCATTGTTTTCCGGAGAATCAAAATCCAGTAACCGCAGCCGCCTGCGCTCCCGTTCACCTTTTTTGTTGCGAAAGGTGACCAGGACACCGTCCCGGATCAGCTCATATTTCTCCCGGTTGGCAGCAACCATGGTCTGAGAAGCAACATTGGCCGTTACCTGCCGGATGCCATCATCATAGGCGCCATCAGGTAAGCCTGGATTCAAACTTTTCAGTTTTTCCCACAGAATGCGAGTCAGTACCACCTCCCGTTCAGATATCCGCCCCAGCAGGCTGTCCGGCCCGAAGTCTTCATTATTATAGGCATAGACCGATTTCCAGCCCAGCTGCTGTTCCAGGTAATCGGCCGTAGTCTGCTGAACCAGGGTATCTTCGCTGTAGTCGGATGGAGTCATGTTTGGTCCTGATCCTGTTGGGAAAGAATCTGTCGGCCAATAGGGGTCAGTTGGTATTGCTGTTTGCTGCTACGCGGCTTATCCGGGATGGTCATTTCAACCAGGCCCGCATTCAGTAACGGTGTCAGCACCCGGTCCCTGAACTTGGTCCTGTTTGTTCTGCCAAGAACTGCCATCAGCTCACCAATTGCGCTTGCGTTCAAACAGTTACGCATCACTTCAACTTGGTCCCTACTTAGTCCCAACTTGGTCCCTGGTTGTCTTTCCGGCTCTGTTATCGTTGTGGTCTTGTTCTTCTGTTCCCCTGGTCTCGGGAAACTGACGGTAAACCAGTGGTCACTCACCTCGAGACAGGGGGCGGCCACATTATATTCCCGACAAAGGGAACGGATACGTTTGATGCCGGAACCGATATGTTCCACCGCTTCCATTCGGTACAGCATGGCAAAGAGCAATGGGTTGCGGGGTATGCTTTTGATCCCCAGATCCGCCTCGGTCATACCAGCGGGCAGGCCTCCGGGGCTGACAATTTCCACTCTGTCCTTGAAGATATAAACCTGGACATTGGCGGTGGAGCGATAATCACGATGGGCCAGGGCATTGACCACTGCCTCGCGCAATGCCTCTTCAGGGAGCTCCGGACGTTCTTCCCGTTTCACATGCTTGATGATATATTCCACATTGATCTTGGAAAGAATCCAGGCCACCGTCTCGTCGATCATGGAATAGACATCGCTGTGAAAACCGCGCCGATCAAGGATTTTCACCTTATCTGTGCCCATAAAGAGGGCGCAGGCCACATCCGCGCTGATGTTGAACTTGCGAATATCACCGGCCAGCAGCCAGGCCCCGGCATGGGTCATCCGTCCATCCGGCCCGAGCAGGTGCAGGTTGTTCAGAGCCGTGACCGGCGCCATGTCCTTTGGAATTTTTGCCCGGCGGCAAAATAGATCCCACATCTCTTCGGTCAAATCATTTTTCAGAGAGAATTTTTCACAAGGGCTTTCATCGAATTGGATCAGCCCTTCCTTATAGAAGAATTCCCGGATTTCGTCCCGAGACATCTGTTGGGACGATGCCCCTTCGCGGATGAAAAACTTGCCGCCAAAAGAGTAGGGTTTACTGTTTTGGGCAGGAACCGTGATGCACAACACCTCACCAATGCTTTCCAGTTCCACTGCGATAGGCGGTTCGGCCGAGCGGGCCGTAGCCTGCACCGCAGATTTGAGCTTGTTATGATCGCCAACCCCGACGACCTCGCCCTTATCTGAAACACCAAGCAGGATTACCCCGCCGCTGGCATTGGCGAAGGCGCAGATCTCCCGACCAAGGTTCGAGGTGCCGGAGCGCTTGAACTCGGTGGTGAAGCCCTCACCGAGGGCGAGGAGATTTTGGAGTTCTTTTGGCTTCATACAAAAAATCACTTAGATAATACTGGCATCGGCATCCAAACAGACAGCTTGCAGGACGAGATTGCTTTTTGCAATGAGATCCGTATTCATGCCGTTGGAAGCCCGAGTTGATCAAAAAAAGCTTTATTTCGCTCTTTTGCCGCATTCACAAGACGATCAAACGATATTACCTCCAAGTAAGCCTTGAAATTTGGATTGTAACCAAAATAGCCTAAATGGTCATGAGTTGGAGTCAGTCCAAAAAGCCTGCAACGTTTCTCTATACTGGGGGTAATGTCACAAATGACATAACAAAAACCTGGGATATCCATCGAGTTTGGAATGGGACGCGCACTTGCTGTTTGAACTTTCCCGTTTCGAATTCGGTCGAGATAGCCAATTGCCTGTTCAATTGGATCTTTTTCCTCTCCTGCTGAAGCGTCATTTCTCATGGGCCGTTTTATTTCAACAACTATGATTGATGCGAGTGGCAACTTGTGTCCTTCGGAGACAAGAATTGGATTATCAAACACATTCAGAGCGACAATGTCCGGCTCTTTAGTTTCAGTAGAGCTGGTTATAGGCATGGATGCCAGGGTCTTGTCTGATGCCAGATAATCATGAAACGCCAACCGTTCATCGATTAACCATAAATTACAACTATCAGGCATAATGTCGTTAGACTCTACGCGCATAGGCATAATTAAACTGTGAATCAAGTCTTCTCTGGCATACTTTCCATCTGCTCCTTTCTGAATTGCTTTTTCAAGAAGCTCCAAAATTACTCGCCTGTGAAAAATGTAATTTGCAAGGTCAGACTTTTTTATATCTTCAGCTTTCTTTAAATACTCGTGAAGACGGTCCTGGTATGCAGACAAAAGTTCCCCTTCCTTTGGAGCCATCACATTATGCCCTTCAGCCAGTAACTCCTCTTCAATTTCTGCAAGATGTTTATGAAGAGTTAAATCGAGCTCTTTGTCAGAAATATTTGGGTCAACAATTAATTTTTCCTCTGGAATTCTTTCAAGGATTGGGCGATATCGCGGAGCTTTCTGCGAGACGAAATTTTCAATTCGATCCTTTGCCTGCGCCCTATTTTTTTCCAGATAGTTGGAAAGATAAGCTGACGCCCTCTCTATCACCAAACCTCTGATCTCTCCAAATGATATTTCCGTCTGTTTGAATAGTTCTCCAGGGTCTTCAATAATGTCGAAATCGGTTCTTTCTGAGCGGACAGTCTTGTCCAAAAAGGGAGAGGTGACATAGCAGGCATATACAAATTCGCTGTTATCGTCTGTTAGCCTGCCATAAAGTCCTGGAATTTTGCCCATTAGGCTTTCTTCCTTGACTAACCGGTTAGTAGCACAAAATGCAATAATATGAGAATTCGACGAATTAGCGCGCAACTTAATATGAGTCAGATCAAAGATGTTATTTTTGATCGAAATAGATTCGTTATCCGCTGATGACACCATATGATCTGTATAAACATCATCGAGATCGATGTATTCGCCGTTATCCTCGATGACGATTTTTGGCGCGCCACCTTCGCGGACGAAATACCAAAGACAATGTTCAAATAGACTATTGGCAATGGCTCGGGTTGTCTTTGGAGAAGCCTTGCGATATTTTTTTATAAAACCATCAAGATGAATTGTTGTTTCTCTTTTTTTATCTTGAGAGGTGCCATGGCTTCTCCAGTTGTCCACTCCCTTAGCTACTGTAAAAGTAAAATTCCTCGTTATGAATTCACCATCAGAATCATTAAAAGTACTGTTCACGGTTACTCTTTTGAACGTCTTCAACCATAAAAGCCGTCCAACACCACGTCCGCCTTTATCTATTTTATATTCGCTATCGAGGGTAAGAAAGGACTTCATGTTTTCTTCATTAAATCCTATACCATTGTCAGTCACTCTAAATCCTGTAATTTCCTCAGCAATTGTTCTTCTCTGTCCTGATTTTTGTACAAAATCAGCAACATTTTTTTGTGGGCTTCGGATTATTTCTACGATTATATCGCCGGTCTGGGACGAAAGTTGAGCTTCCTCGATAGCGTGTATCGAATTAACAACAGCCTCGAACAACGGAAGAAGGCTATTTCGTAATGGCAGCGAAATATTACGTAATCGGCCCTGGAGATTTGTATTCATACTCATATAGTCAATTCTCCATTCATCAAGCGGGGAAGGAGCAGGTTACGGGCCTGCGCCAATTTACGATTTTCGGTGGAAAGGATATCAATCTGCTGAAAAACAGGTTTTGCCTGTTCGGTAAATAGATTGATAATTTTGTCGTCTGGCACAATGAAAGGAATCAGCTTGAAGGTGTCACGGATTATGGCATCAAACACGGCTCCAACAGCTCGACTGCGAAACTGTTCAACTCCGTCGGCAAGAGAGAGATAAAGAAAATACTGATTAACAGGGGGATGGGCAATCAAGGCATAGCAGGATTGGTTCATAGCCATACTGGTCTGGGCAAGGTTGATCTTGCCTACAGTTCCACGGGCGGTGATAAATATTGTGTTTTTGGGGTAAAGTTTGCTGTTGCAATGACGAAGCCCTTCCTCAGTCAATGACTTTATTGTATCCTGGACATATGCGCACTCAGTGGCATCTTTTGGGGTATAAAATGGAATGTCGCCATTCCAGTACGCTGGTATTTTTGTTTTAGGAGTTCCGCCGCTGAGCACATCCATTACATCGAAGGCGGTTTTCTTCTCCCATCCCTCCGGGAGACCGTTGTTGATTTTGACGTGTTCGTGGCCGGGAAAGCGGAGATGGACAAACCATTCCCGGTAGAGCAACCGGGCGGCCTGCTCCAGCAATCGGATTCGCCTGCGGTTGTTTTCAATCAAATCGTCATAGGCGGAGAGGATGGAGGCTATGCGTTTTTGAATTTCGACCGGATACAGCGTAATAGGTGTCCTTTCCAAAGTAGTTTTGATAATAGCATTAAAAACGGCTCCCGCAGAATTCTGTCTCAGATAATCTACACAATGATGTAATAAATAATATATATATTCCGGCACTAAGACGTTACAGTCTTTTGTTCTAATTGCGTAACAAGATTGGTTAAATGCCATCGGCTGAATACATTGGACAATTTTTCCAACGCTTCCACGTGCAGATATGATTACCTCGCCTTTACCCAGAAGTTTGGTGTTCGAATTTTTTAGACCCGCAGCCGTAATAGTTCTTTCTGTTTTCTTTATATACTTAAAACCATTTATGTCACCAGGTGACACCCATGGTATGCCTCCGCCCCAATATTCACTATTAGAAGTTGAAGGTGTTCCTCCTAAAATTATTTCGGCTACTTCGCCGAGGAAACATTTCATATCCCCAACTCCTCAAAATTCCTTTTGATGGTTGCGGCCAGCTTCACAGCTTCGACATTGAGCTCTTCCAACTCCACATGAATCTCGCGCAGAGCCTCTGTAAAATCAAAATCTTCATCCACCTCCTCGGGGGCAACCCCGACATAACGACCCGGAGTCAGGCTCCAGTCATTGGCCTCAATCTCTTCAACATCCACCAGCTTGACCAGCCCTTCCACATCCCGCAGTTCGGCCTCGGGAAAACGCTCGGTGAGCCAGCAGGCCTGCCGGCGGAAATAATGTACCTGTTGCAACTGTTCCACAGCAAGTGCGCGCATTGTATCGGCATGTTTGCGGGCACGGGTAATATCCGGTCCTGCCCAGGCCTCGTTTTTCCTGGCCTTGCACTCTTTTTCACAGACTTCAATGATCCGGGTGGTGAGTTTATAGCTCAAGTCAGCCTGTTGAACATGGTCACGGCTCATCTCCGCCAGCGGGGCAAGCTCTGCAATTGTTTTTTTCAGTTCCTCATTGCTGGTTTTCCGTCTCTTCCAGATCGCTTGCTGCTCGGTAAGGTGTTGTTCAAAAATGCCCAGATCTTTTTTGAATACCTGCAGGGCGTTATTGAGCTCCTTAAACGGTTCCGCCTGGGGGCCATCCGACGGCAGGGTCTCAAGAAATGGTTTCATGCGGGCGAACAGCTCTTCAATGGCAGCAAGAAAGTCGGGCAGGGGTCGGATGCGTTCTCCAACACTCTTTTCCCATCTAAAACAGCGGGTCGCCTCCTCCAGGGTACGGCTGCAGTATCCTGCCACGATTTGCAGATATTTTTCCGGCTTTCCCCGGTAGAGCCAGACAACAGCCAGCAGGTTCTGCTGCTGTTCCGGCGAGAAATCATAGATCTTGCGGGTAACCTTGCGATAGACGTTACGGGCATCAAGCATCAAGACTTTGTCCCGGTACTGCTCGGGCTTGTCTTTATTCAGGAACCAGAGCTCACAGGGAACAGTCCGGGTATAGAAAAAGTTGGAGCGGATGGCAATCATCACGTCCACGGCTCCGCTCTCGATCAGCTTCCGGCGCAGTTTGGCTTCCTGACCACCGGCGCTGGAGGCCTGGGAGGACATGACAAAACCGGCCCGGCCTGTTTCGTTTAAATAGGAATAAAAATAACTGATCCAGATATAGTTGCCGTTGCTGACCTTGCCCTTCTTGTTGACTCCGGGCAGGCCAAAGGTCAGGCGGGGATCGCGATTGATCTTGTCGGCATCGATTTCATCTACGTTAAAGGGAGGATTGGCCATCACATATTCAGCTTTGCCTGCCAGTTCGTGCGGGTCTTCGTAATAAGTAATCGCCTTTTTGATATCACCTTCCAGCCCGTGTACGGCCAGATTCATCTTGGCAAGCCGAATGGTGGTTCCGTTTTTCTCCAGCCCTCGAAAGGTCAACTTTTCCGTGGGACTGTCACCGTGCTCCGCAACGATCCTGGCGCTTTGGACAAACATGCCGCCCGATCCGCAGGCAGGATCAAGAATAGTACCGCGTACCGGATCAAGCACATGGGCGATCAGGGAAACAAGGGAGATCGGGGTAAAGAACTCGCCGCCGTCATGGGCCCTCTGGTCGGCAAACTGAGTGAGAAAATATTCGTATATGCGGCCGAATACATCACCGGAAATCTTTTTTAATTCTTCCGGGTTGAGGGTTCGCAGCAGCTGGCCAAGAACCTGGTTGTCCAGCTCCTGGTATTCCCCCTTGGGCAGCACACCACGCAGATTTTCATAATCTGTTTCAATGGATTCCATGGCCTGGATAATAGCACGGGCACGATCCTCGCTGTCCGGCAGGGCCACCAAGTAATCAAACTGGGCTTCCGGTCGAAGAAAGATAGCACTCTGCCGGGAAAAATCCTCTTTGGTCAGGGGCCGTGTCTTACCCCCGCGAGAAGGCAGCTCAGGTTCAATGGCTGCCTTTACCCTGAGATATCTGCTGTAGGCATGACGCAGAAAGACAAGGCCCATAACGGGCAGGAAATATTCATTACTGGCATAGTTGGAATTGGCGCGAAGATTATCAGCCGCGCTCCAGAGCTGCTTTTCAATGGCTTCTATATGTTCGAGTTGGGGCAAGGGATACTCCGTCTAATTTTTCTTGTTTGTATATGCTGCCAGATAAATAACCACCACCAGGGTGCTGACAAGCCCTGAGCGGCCTGTTTTACATGCGAGAAGCCGGTCATCAAAATATGTATGATGGGCAAAATAATTTCGCATCATACCGAAGGTCAACAACTGGATGGCAAACTCTTTGGCGGGGCCTTCTTTGCAGGCCGTGTCCATTTCCGTTCGTATCCTTTTAAAAGGATCGTCAGGTTTGTCCTCCAGATTGGTTAATTGTTTCCAGTTCGAACGGGAGGAATTGATACCTTTGATCCATATGCTCTTTTGAGGGAGAACAGTAATGAATTTCTCGATAATCTGCTTTAATTTCAGCGAATGATGGCCATGACCGGCATGGTCAAGAATGTCTGCCAGCAAAACCTCCGCCCGCAGTGCCAATACCAGAAAATAGTCCAGCATGGCAAAACTACGAAAATCTATTTCTTCATTATCCCGGATTGACAAATGATTATGCAACTGTCGGAAAGCACGGCAGAAACTTTTAAAGTTGTCTTGCTCGTACCATAATTGTTCAACGATTTCTTCCAGTTGTTGGTTTGTGATTCGTTGTTTCTTGGATATATGTTTGTCAAAATCGGCAAGATAACGTGGAACCATTTGAAGGAAATGGGCCTTTTCTGCTATATATTCGTAAGGTAACGCATCTTCAAGCTGAGCCCATTCCCTCTGGTTGCGATCTGTATATCGCCATTTTTTAAAATAGGTTTCAAAATTTTCACCAGTCAGACGATACAACCAGTCAACCGCATAATAAATATCTTTTCGCAAGAAGCCGCTTGGTTTTTGATAGTTCAGTTTCCCTCGCTGGATGGCCCATTGCCATTCCTGGAAGAGAACAAGCAGGTGATCTTTAATGCCGGCTTCCAGTTTTTCCGGCTCAAGAGAGAGAAAAATGGCTAATTCCTTTGCGCCATCATTCAATCGCTGTTGTTGGACAGCGGGGTCGTCTTCTCGCAAGGAAATGAGAGAACTACGAAGAGTTCTATAATAGGAAATCAGGTCAAAGGTAGAACGCCAACGTCCCCATTTCTTTGATACTGCTGTTATATTTATATCGCTGAACTTTT
>DRLX01000252.1 GCA_011322715.1 Desulfobulbaceae bacterium | reverse complement strand
CGGTAAAACCGAGGCCAGTGGGCGTGACCATAAATTGATGTGGAAACTCAGCCATAAACTGGTCACCCGGTTTGACGAGATCTGTAAGCCTTACGGCGGCACCAACTGTACGGATATTGCACAGGTAAACTGGCAAAATAAGGTTGCTGTCTTGAATTTTTATAAAAATCCCAAGAGTACCAGGCAAAACTGTGTGCAGGTCATCCGGGAAACGAGTAACTTGCTGTATGATCTGATTACGGAGCATTTCCCCGAAAAGGATTGAGAGGCAAGGATATGAGACTGTATTTGAACCAGAGTTTTTTTAAATTCATTTTTTTGCATATACTTGAATAGTTACAGAAAATGTTAAAAAAAATTGATCACATAGGAATTGCCGTCCATTCCATTGATGCGGCCCGCTCCTTTTATGAAGATGGACTGGGGCTTACCTGCAGTCGAATCGAGGAGGTCGCAAGTCAAAAGGTGCGGACCGCTTTTTTTACCCTTGGTGAGACCCATATTGAACTTCTGGAACCCACGGCTCCGGACAGCCCGATGGCAAAGTTTCTGGAAGAACGGGGAGAGGGAATTCATCATATCGCTTACCAAAGCGACAATCTGGAAGACCAGCTGCAACAGGCAAAGGGAAATGGTTGTCAGTTGATCCATGAAAAACCCATAACCGGAGCCGGAGGAAAACAGGTCGCCTTTCTTCATCCCCGGTCCACGTTTGGCGTGTTGACGGAACTCTGCGGCAATTCTTTTTCAAAATAGAGAATTTATGGATAATATAGATATAATACAACGCCTCGAGGCCAAACGGGAGGCTGCCCGGCTCGGTGGCGGCGCTACTCGTATCGCCCGGCAGCATGAACGGGGAAAGCTCACTGCCCGGGAGAGGATAGAACTGTTTCTGGATCAGGGCAGCTTTGAAGAATGGGACATGTTTGTCGAACATGGCTGCGTTGAGTTCGGCATGGAAAAACAAAAGATCCCCGGCGATGGTGTTGTTATCGGTTATGGCACGGTTTGTGGACGACTGGTTTTTGTATTCAGTCAGGATTTCACCGTATTCGGCGGCTCTCTTTCAGCGGCCCATGCCGGGAAGATCTGCAAAATCATGGACCATGCCATGAAGCAGGGCGCGCCGGTGATAGGACTCAATGACTCGGGCGGCGCCCGTATCCAGGAAGGCGTTGAGGCGCTGGCCGGGTATGCCGATGTTTTTCAGCGCAACGTCCTGGCCTCGGGAGTGGTTCCCCAGGTTTCCATGATCATGGGCCCCTGTGCCGGAGGCGCAGTCTATTCACCGGCCATGACTGATTTTATTTTCATGGTCAAGGATACCTCGTACATGTTTGTTACCGGACCCGAGGTTGTAAAAACGGTGACCCATGAGGAGGTCAGCGCCGAAGAGCTTGGCGGCGCCATGACCCATACCGGCCGTTCCGGGGTGGCCGACCTGGCCTTTGCCAACGACGTGGAAGCCCTGCTGATGCTGCGTCGATTTATTAATTTTCTCCCGGCAAACAATAGAGAAAAACCTCCGGTGTGGCCATGTAACGACCCCGCTACCCGGATCGAGAAATCACTCGATACCCTTGTTCCCGATGATCCGAACAAACCCTATGACATGAAGGAGTTGATTGTCAAGGTGGTGGACGAGGGGGATTTTTTCGAATTGCAACCTGACTATGCGGCCAACATTATCATCGGTTTTGCCCGTATGCAGGGCTCTACCATCGGCATTGTCGCTAACCAGCCCATGGTACTTGCCGGATGTCTCGATATTGCCTCGGCCCGTAAGGCGGGTCGTTTTGTCCGCTTCTGCGATGCCTTTAACATCCCCATTGTCACCTTTGTTGATGTGCCCGGTTTCCTGCCCGGCACCAGCCAGGAATACGGTGGTATTATCAAGCACGGCGCCAAGCTGCTCTATGCCTTTGCCGAGGCCACGGTGCCCAAGATAACCCTGATCACCCGCAAGGCCTATGGCGGAGCCTATGATGTGATGAGCTCCAAGCATCTGCGCGGCGATGTCAACTTTGCCTGGCCCACGGCAGAGATCGCAGTCATGGGACCCAAGGGGGCGGTTGAAATTATCTTTCGTCGGGAAAGCAATGATAAGGAGAAAATTAAGCAACGAACCGATGAATATACCGATCGGTTTGCCAACCCTTTTGTTGCCGGTAGCCGTGGCTTTATCGATGATGTTATCCTGCCGCGAAACACCCGCACCCGTATCTGTCGCTCCCTGGCCATGCTGCGGGGAAAAAACCTTAAAAACCCCTGGCGTAAGCACGGAAACATTCCTTTGTAAAACTGATTATGTTTAGAAAAATATTGATTGCCAACCGTGGTGAGATCGCCTGCCGGATTATACGGACGGTCCAGGCCATGGGCATTGGTACTGTTGCCGTCTATTCCGATGCTGATCGTAATGGGCTGCATGTGCAGATGGCCGACGAGGCCGTGTATATCGGCAGTGATCCCGCAGCCGAGAGTTACTTGCGCATCGACACCATTATAGAAGCCTGCCGCACCACTAATGCCGAAGCCGTCCATCCCGGCTATGGATTTCTGTCGGAAAACGCAGAGTTCTGCAGGCGTCTGGCCGAGGAAAATATCGTTTTTATCGGGCCGCCTACAGAGGCCATCACGGCCATGGGCGATAAGATGACCTCAAAGCGAATCGCCGCCGAGGCAGGGGTGAACTGCATTCCCGGCTATGACGGTATCCTGCGGGATGGAGACCATGCCGTCCGGGTGGCGGCTGAAATCGGTTATCCGGTTATGCTGAAGGCCACAGCGGGCGGTGGCGGCAAGGGCATGCGCATCGCCCGCAATGAAGAAGAGTGTCGTCGGGGTTTTGAGCGGGCAGCCAGCGAAGCTCGTTCAAGTTTCGGCGATGACCGAATGCTGATTGAAAAATATATCGACCGGCCTCGCCATGTTGAGATCCAGATCATGGCCGATACCCACGGCAATGTGATCTATCTCGGTGAACGCGAATGTTCGCTGCAACGTCGTCACCAGAAAATCATTGAGGAGGCACCTTCTCCCCTGCTTGATGAAAAAACCCGCAGGGCCATGGGTGAACAGGCTGTCAAGCTGGCCGGGGCGGTCAATTACTGCTCGGCCGGGACTGTTGAGTTTATCGCCACCCAGGACAGAGAATTTTTTTTCCTGGAGATGAATACCCGGCTCCAGGTTGAGCACCCGGTCACGGAAATGGTGACCGGGCTGGATCTGGTGGAACTCATGGTGAAAGTGGCGGCCGGAGAATCGCTGCCGCTTACGCAGGATGATATCAAGCTAAACGGCTGGGCCATGGAAAGCCGCATTTATGCCGAAGATCCATTGCGTACTTTTCTTCCCTCCATCGGTCGACTTGTCCGTTACCAGCCGCCTGAAAATGATCCCGGTAAGATCCGGGTGGACACCGGTGTTTTTGAAGGAGGCGAAATCTCCATGTACTATGACCCGATGATCGCCAAGCTCATCACCTGGGGTCGTGACAGGGAGGAAGCAATTACCCTCATGCAGGAAGCCCTGGACGAATATGTGATCGACGGCGTTTGTCATAATGTGGGTTTCCTCGGCGCCCTGATGGCGCATCCCAGGTTCAGAGAGGGAGCATTGCACACCGGCTTTATCGAGGAAGAATTTCCCCGTGGTTTTCGGAATGAGGATGTCACAACAGCTGATCCGAACCTGCCCATTGTTATCGCCGCGATTATGCATCGATTATATATGGACAGGGCCGCTCGGATCAGCGGCCAACTACCCGGCCATGAACGGCGGGTCCTGGATGACTGGGTGGTGATTGCTGAAGAACAACAACACCCGGTTACGGTAAGGCCGTACCAGGCGGACTGCGGCTATCGAGTGTTCTGTAACGGACAGCAGTACTGTGTGCAGACGGACTGGTCGTTTTGCCAGGATATTTTACGGGCAACGATAGGGGATAACCGACTTGCCTTTCAGGTGGCCCGGGATGGCCTTGGCTACCGGATAATTCATAGAGGAAAAACAACAAAAGCGTTGGTCCTGACTCCGCAGACCGCCGAGCTGCATCTTCTTATGCCGAAAAAAAGGGTGGATGATCGGGCAAAGGTATTACTGGCGCCCATGCCCGGGTTACTGGTTCAGTTGCGGGTGGAGGAGGGCCATGTCGTCAAGGCCGGTCAGGAACTGGCCGTCATTGAGGCGATGAAGATGGAAAATGTGCTTCGGGCCGCCGTGGATGGGGTCATCGGCAAGGTATGCTGTAACCGTGGTGACAGTCTGAATGTGGACCAGGTCATTCTGGAATTTGAATAATTTTGTGATTATTCAGGTAAAGCGGGTTTTGTCTGGTTGCTCAAGTTGAGCGATTTAGATGTTCCGTTTCATCCCAGCAGCTCGGCCAGGGCCGACTTTAGGGAGATAAGCGGGCGTCGGCAGGAACGGGTCTCCTCGCCGGCGCCGGCCCGCTGTTCAATCATTGCCGCTGTCTGTGCATGTTCCGACAGCCCTAAGTTGAGCAGATTGCCCTTGAGCCCGTGCGCAGCCTCGCGCAACAGCTCACTGTCCTCCGCCTCCAATGCCGCCAGGGCCTTATCCAGATGTTCGGACAGACTCCGGGCCGAGGTAACCAGTAATTGATCAACCTGCTCAGGTTGCAGCTTG
>DRLX01000251.1 GCA_011322715.1 Desulfobulbaceae bacterium | reverse complement strand
CGGATGGACCAAAAAACTAAATGGAAGCAGGGAAAAGGAGATCGCTTCAGGAGTCTATTATGAAAAAAATTACCTACGTATTCCTGGCGCTCGTATTGATGTTTCATTCTGCCGACGCAGCAGAGATAAAGGCTTTTCATTGGGTGGATGATGAGGAGTATCCGCCGCTCATCTACCGTGGTACAGACGGGAAACCTGCCGGCATTTTTTACCAGATAATGACAGTGGCTTTTCATCGTCTGGGTATTCCCCTGAAAGTAGAAACCTATCCCTGGGCCCGGGCACAGAAAATAGTCGCTGACGGCAAGGCGGACGGCATGGTTACCGTCCTCACCAATCCGAGAAGAAGGTTTCTCGTTGGCTCCGATCCCATTCTTCAGGTTTCCGAGCATATATTTGTCAATAGAAACCATCCCCGACTGAAGGAAATAATGGCTATACGGTCGACACAAAAACTTCGGGCCTTTAAACTCGTGGAAACGATTGGTTCAGGATGGACAAAGGAAGTTTTGAAAGATTGCGATATAACGTGGGTTCCCAAGATGGATAATGCTTTCAATATGCTCGTTCAGGACCGCGCAGATATTTTTATTACAAATGGTTTCGTTGGGGCGGCCTTTCTTCAAAAGAAGATCAAGAACGGAGGAGAATTTTCTGAAGCTTACAAAAGTATAATCACCAATCCATACCCTTTGAGAACGGCCGCTTTTCGTCTCCTGATCAGAACGGATTCGCCATTTGTCAAGATACTTGATGAGTTTAATAAGACTATTCATCAGATGCAGAGGGATGGAACTATCAAGCATATTCTTGAAGGGTTACAGCTGCCATTATCTGACAGTGTGTATCATTAACCATGAAAATACCAGGAAGGCCGGAATGGTTGACAAGTAAAATCGGAAGACGTTTTGCGCTCTATGTGGCTTTCTTAGGGGTGATAATGGCCCTTGCGCTTTCCATTTTCATATCGTATCAACAATACCGGGACAGAGTTTCCTTTCTTGAAGACGAGCTTGATACCATCGTAACAGCCAACAAGTCTTTCATAGAGCAGAGTTTGTGGATACTGGACACTCGCTCATTGGATCTCATGATACAGGGTTTCCTGCTCAATGGTGATATTGTATTTGCACAAATCACCGATGACAACGGAAAGACGATCGTCAGCAGTGGAATGCCGGACATGGCCAATAAAATAAAAAAAACAATCTCTCTGTATCATCAGGACAAGGGAAAAAAAATCTTTCTCGGCAAGCTTACGGTTGCATCCTCAAAACAGTCGGCTTTCAGGCGGGCTCAATCTTTGATTCTTATTACATTTTTTCAGAGTGCAATCCTGATGTTCATCATATCCGTCAGTATCATGTTCATATTCCAGCGTCTTGTTGCCAGGCATCTGACCACGATTCAGCGATATACCAGGAGAATCACCTTTGAAGAGCCGCAGGCGGTCTCCTTATCGCTGGACCGTCCTATGAACAGGCACACCAATAATGATGAACTCGCCAGTACTGTCAATGCCATCAATCTTATGTACAGCAATGCCGTCAAGGCCTACCGGGAACTGGAAGACCGGACAGCGGAAAAGATCATGCTTGAACGGCAACTCAGGCAGGCCCAGAAGATGGAATCCATTGGTCGGCTCGCAGGTGGTATCGCCCATGATTTCAATAATGTTCTCAGTATAATTATGGGATATTCTGACCTGCTGCTTACTCTTATCTCCCCTGATGATCCAATGCGTGAGCAAATACAGCTCATTCATGATTCCGGATCCAAGGCTGCTACCCTGACCCGGCAATTGCTGGCATTCAGCCGTAAACAGGTCCTGGAAAAAAAGATCATATCCATAAATACAATCGTACAGGATTTTTTAAAAATTTTGGGTAAAATGGCAGGCGAAGACATAATCTTTACGACTTACCTGGCCGAGAAAAGCTGCACTGTTGAGGCCGACCCAGGTCAAATTGAGCAGATTATTATGAACCTGATCGTTAACGCCAAGGATTCCATGCCGGGCGGCGGCAAAATAATAATTGAAACCGCAGAGGTTCAGCTTGACAGGCACTATGTGGATAAACGTATCGAGGTCAAACCGGGGAAATACGTTTTATTAGCTATCAGTGATACCGGAGAAGGTATGGATGAAGATGTCCTGCCAAAAATATTTGACCCTTTTTTTACGACCAAGGAACAGGGTAAAGGAACCGGACTTGGTCTGGCAACCGTGTATGGTATTGTTAAACAACACGATGGATATATTTACGCATACAGTGAAAAAGAAAAGGGAACAACATTTAAAATATATTTTCCGGCCAGCAATAAAACTACGGAAGAGACAGAAAATAAATCTACCGCCGCAGCGTTATTACAGGGAAACGAAACAATACTGATCGTTGATGACAGCCCTTCCATTCGTCAACTCATTGTCGACATATTAAAACCACTGGGCTACAAGTGCCTGCAGGCCGGGTCCGGTAAAGATGCAATTGATGCGGTCCGTGAATATAGCGGTGAAGTTCACCTGTTACTTACGGATGTTGTTATGCCGGGTATGAGTGGTAGAGATCTTTCAACAATAATTGTGAAAGAAAGGCCGGAGATGAAAGTGATTTTTATGTCCGGATACACGGAAAATATAATTGTCCATCATGGCGTACTTGAGCAGGGAATTACTTATATTGCCAAACCAATCACGCCTTCCGCCTTAACTCAAAAAATTAGAAGCGTGTTATATGATAACTGAGTATCCTGAATTCATACAATACGTGCACAGCCTTCTCCTGGTGGTTGAAGTAAAAGGATACGGAAGATAATAAAATTATCAGAGTATTCCGAGATGTATCAGGAAATCGCAGACGAAATCGCCAAAACGCCATAACAGCAAAAAGCATCTTGTTTACCAAATTTTGTGCCAAGAAACACCAGAATTCAGTTGTACCTGATCACTTACATTCAGTTGATCTCCGATTCCTGCATGGGCAGCCATGTTCTTTGTAGAGATTTTCGCATAAACACAACCGGGACTACACCATGAATATTGATATCGCAAAACAGGATCCTTCCCGGATCTATTCGATTATGGCCCAGACCATCATGCCCCGGCCCATTGCCTGGGT
>DRLX01000250.1 GCA_011322715.1 Desulfobulbaceae bacterium | reverse complement strand
CCATTGACGGTGAAATGATTATGCCGGATCAGTTGTCTTGCTTGATCCCTTGAACTGGCAAAACCCAAACGATAAACGGTATTATCAAGTCTTCTTTCCAGCATGACCAGCAGATTCTCGCCGGTAACACCTTTTGCCTGATCCGCCATGTGAAAATATCGACGAAACTGACTTTCCAACATTCCGTATATGTGTTTGACTTTCTGTTTTTCTCGCAATTGAATCGCATAGTCGGATACCTTGCGAAAACGGTTCTGCCCATGCTGTCCGGGGGAATAGGATCGTCGTTCAAATGAACATTTATCGGAATAACAACGATCACCCTTGAGGAAAAGTTTTAAATTTTCACGCCTGCAGGTCCTGCAGGATGCTCCGGTATATCTGGCCAATGTAGCCCTCCATCAATAATCGGTATCGGTTTTACACAGCGATCAGTCATGACACTGGCTGCGACCGTACAATAGCACGACCAGCGTGCTTACACTCTTCTTCGCTTAGGCGGTTTACACCCGTTATGCGGTATAGAAGTAACATCTACAATCTTACTAACATCAAGATCTGCGGTCGTCAGCGCTCGAAGCGCTGCCTCACGTCCGGGACCGGGCCCTTTGACCCTGACCTCGACTTTTCGCAATCCATGTTCTTTTGCCTTACCGACGGCATCACTCAAAGCTTTCTGCGCGGCAAAAGGAGTCGATTTCCGGGATCCTTTAAATCCAATAACACCGGCACTAGACCATGCGATGGTATTCCCCTGTCGATCTGCAACGGTTACGACTGTATTATTAAATGTTGAGTAGATAAAAATAATTCCTTCAGGAATATTTTTCTTTTCACGGCGTTTTCCTCGACCGCTTTTGACTGCCTTTGCCATAACTGCTCCACTTGTTAATTTTGAACTTTTTCCTTTTTAAATAAAAGAAAGTCCAAAAACCGTTTCATATAGATCGCAAAGAAGGTGCGCGCTACCTGCGCACGGATCCACGTCTCGGTCCTTTTCTCGTCCTTGCATTGGTCTTTGTTCGCTGTCCACGACAGGGTAGATTAACACGATGACGACGGCCACGATAACAACTCAAATCCACGAGACGCTTAATATTCATGGAGACTTCGCGACGCTTGTCACCTTCTACCACATAGTCGTTTTCAATGATTTTCCGAATACGGGTAACATCATCTCCGCTCAGATCATCACTATTCATCTGATAGGGCAGATCCGCCTTATCAAGTATCTCTCGAGCTGTGGCTAACCCTATACCGTAAATATAGGTTAACGCCCTGTCCATATGTTTATTTCGTGGCAAATCCACGCCTGCTATCCGTGCCAAGATCTTGCTCCTTGTTAAACTGTAAAACAGCTATTCAGCAGAAATTATCCCTGCCGTTGCTTGTGTTTTTTATTCGTACAACTGACACGCACGATACCCTTGCGCTTAATTATTTTACAATTTGCGCACATTTTTTTTACCGACGAACGCACCTTCATAACCATCTCCTTGTGCAGCTTTCCCTGATCAACAACTCAATCGGAGCAGATTATCAGTGGAAATCCTGCAAACAATACTTTACCTTTTTTTATTTCCTTCCCTTTCCGCCCTTGGAACGAAAAGTGACCCTGCCTCTTGTAAGATCATAAGGTGATAATTCAACCGTCACCTGATCTCCCGGCAAAATTTTTATATAGTGCATGCGCATCTTACCGGAAATATGTGCCAATACCTTATGTCCATTTTCGAGTTCAACTCGAAACATTGCATTGGGCAAGGGCTCAATGATTGTCCCCTCAACTTCAATGGCTTCTTCTTTTGCCATGATTAATATCCATGTTTATTTAATTTTGGACCAAAATTTTCTATTATAGAAGATTCCCTATTTTTTTCAACTCATTTAAATTAAAATATAGAAATACGTTTTTTATTGCACAGACAGAATAACGACATCAATGTTCCTGTCGGGCACTGAGGACAAAAGGACCTTCAGCGGTAACGGCAACCGAATGTTCAAAATGGGCGGAAGGCTTACCATCAGCAGTAACCACGGTCCACCGATCATGCAACACACGAACCTTCTCCTTTCCGAGATTTACCATTGGTTCTATAGCGACAACCATACCTTCAAGAAGTCGGGGTGATGCTTTTTTTTGGACATAATTAGGTACTTCCGGGGCCTCGTGCAAGTTATTTCCGATTCCATGACCGACAAATTGGCGGACCACGGAAAAACCCTGTTCTTCAACATGGTCCTGCACGGCTTTTGAAATATCTGCAACACGATTGCCGATTTTCACCTGGGCAATGGCTTTTCCAAGGGCCTCTTCAGTCACCAAGAGCAACTGTCTGACCCTTTTGGATATTGCGCCAACAGGAATGGTCATAGCGCTGTCTCCATAAAACCCCTTATATTTGGTTCCAAAATCAACGGAGACAATATCTCCTTCCCGCACTTTCGTCTGCCTGGAAGGAATGCCATGAACTACTTGTTCATTGATGGAAACACAAAGTGAGGCGGGAAACCCTCTGTACCCTTTAAAAGCTGGTTCCGCCCCATGATCACGGCAATATTCTTCAGCCCACTTATCAAGCTGAAATGTAGTAAGCCCGGAACGCATTTCCCGCTCAAGCATGCTCAGAACACCGGCAACTATCTGATTTGCCTTATGCATCACTTCAATCTCCTCACAAGATTTCAGTGTAATGGCATTGTCCCGTCCTGATTTACCCACACTTTCCTCAACGGCGCCCTTTCATACGACCTGACTTCATAAAACCATCATAATTACGCATGACGAGGTGAGATTCTATCTGAGAAATCGTGTCTATGGCAACACCGACAACAATCAACAGCGCAGTACCGCCGAAATAAAAAGGTACATTAAATTTATTTATGAGTAAAGTCGGCATAACGCAGACAGCACTAAGATAAATGGCACCTATAACCGTAATTCTGGTCAAAACATAATCAATGAATTCCGCAGTTTTCTTTCCTGGCCTGATACCGGGAATAAATCCACCGTTCTTCTTTAAATTTTCGGCAACGTCATCAGGCTTAAACGTAACGGCTGTATAGAAAAAACAGAAAAAGACCAGCATGGCCACATATAATATATAATAAAAGACGGTACCGGGAGAAAGCATAGCTGAAACCTGCTGAACCCAGTCAATCTTAATAAATGATCCAATAGTTGCTGGAAACATCATTATAGATGAAGCAAAAATAGGAGGAATTACGCCGGATATATTGAGTTTGAGAGGTAAGTGTGAAGATTGTCCACCATAGACCTTGCGACCGACTACCCGTTTTGCATATTGAATAGGGACACGGCGTTGAGCGGTTTCAACAAAAACAATGAAGGCAACCACCAGAAACATCAAAATTATCATTATCGGGACAAAAACAACTGCGATTTCACCGGCTTTAATCAGTTGAATTGAATTACCAATGGCAGCCGGCATACGAGCGACAATACCGGCAAAAATAATGAGAGAGATCCCATTGCCAACTCCACGTTCCGTCATCTGCTCACCAAGCCACATGATAAAAGCGGTTCCGGTTGTCAGGGTTAAGACGGTCATCAGTTTGAACTGGAGCCCGGGAACAAGAACGATAGCGGCTCCGCCTGGCCCGGACATTCCCTCAAGTCCGGTGGCAATAAAAAAGCCCTGAATAATGGACAAGGCGACAGTCGAATATCTCGTATACTGTGTAATTTTGCGGCGCCCAGCCTCTCCTTCTTTGGAAAGGGCCTCAAGCTGTGGTATAACTACAGTTAATAACTGTATAATAATCGAAGCGGAAATGTAAGGCATGATTCCCAGCGCAAAAATTGAAAAATTCTTTAATGCACCACCGGAAAACATATTGAACATGCCGAACAAAGTGCCTGCATTCTGTTGGAAGAAGGCAGCAAGCGCTTCACCGTTAATTCCGGGCGTTGGAATCTGAACACCCATCCGGTAGACAAAAAGCATAAAGAGGGTGAACATCACCCTCTTTCGTAATTCCGGAATATTGGCTGCGCTGGCAAGTCCGCTCATTATTTACTCCTTTACAGAGCCGCCGGCGGCAGCAATCTTTTCAGCTGCCCCCCGACTGACTTTATCAACATCAACAGTAAGGGGTTTTGTAATTTCACCATTTGCAAGAACTTTCACCAAGGTATTTTTTCCCTTGACCATGCCCACATTAACTAATGCATCGTGATCAACGACGGAACCTTCCTCAAATTGATCTAAATCTGAAAGCGACAAAATTGTGTATTGTGCTTTAAAAATATTAGTGAAGCCCCTTTTGGGGAGTCGCCTGTGTAATGGCATTTGACCGCCTTCAAATCCGGGTTTCTGACTGAACCCTGAACGGGACCGAGCACCTTTATGGCCACGACCGGCGGTTTTACCAAGTCCACTTCCAGGACCACGACCAACACGTTTATTTCTTCGTCGTGCGCCCTTTTCAGGAGAGAGGTTGTTTAATTTCAGCATTTCCTATTCCTCGATCCGTACAAGATGTTGAACTTTAGCTATCATTCCGCGAATTTCAGGCGTGTCCTTTCTGGTTATAGTTTTATACATCTTGGTTAATCCAAGACCAACCAGGGTAGCCCGAACCTTTTTCGTACTGCCGATTCCGCTTTTAATCTGGGTAATTGTAATAGTGTCACTCATTTTCTTAATCCGTCGGTGATAAAAAATTGGTATTAAGCCACCATATCTTCGACATCAAGTCCACGCAAGCCTGCAATCTGTTCAGCAGAACGCACGCGTCTCAAGCCATCCATAGTTGCCTTAACCAGATTATGGGGATTATTTGATCCGAGACATTTAGTCAGAATATTCTGTACACCGGCAGCCTCAAGTACTGCACGAACAGCACCACCGGCAATTACCCCGGTACCATCGGATGCAGGTTTCAACATGACGGAGCCGGATTTAAATTTACCTACAATATCATGTGGGATAGAGACATCAGTTAACGCCACCGGTTGCATGTCTTTTCGAGCACGCTCAATTCCCTTCCGAATAGCTTCAGGCACCTGATTTGCCTTGCCCAGGCCATAACCGACTTTACCTTTACCGTCACCAACAACAACAATGGCACTGAAGCTGAATCGGCGCCCGCCTTTTACAACCTTGGCAACACGGTTGATAAATACTATTTTTTCGATGAGCTCTTCCTGATCACCATCTTTTGAACGTTTAAAATCAGCCAAGAAACACCCCCGTATAGTTTCCTATTCGTTTTATAAATTTCATTAAATAAATCGAATAATAAATTCTT
>DRLX01000249.1 GCA_011322715.1 Desulfobulbaceae bacterium | reverse complement strand
TTCCATATTGTTTCTCCGGCCAACAAACTAGGCGAGACAGGCAAAAAACTTTGAGCGCACCAGGTTCGACCGCTTCCTGCACCCTGAAAACCGAGGAAAAGATTCTCTATGGTGCGGATAACATCATCCTTGTCTCTACTGTTCGTGCGAATACGCTGACGCAAACGCTCCAGCAGGGTTTTATAGTGGTTCCGGTGGGCCTGATGGCGTGAATCAAGCCTGGATGCGCCGATAAAGGAGAACAGTTTCAGGTTCAGCCGGGCCTTGGGGGCGTATTCGAGTTTTTCATTGTCCCAGTAGTCGATCTGCTTCAGGGTTGGGAAAACAGTCTCAAATGGCTCACAATCTCCAATACGCTTGGGAGAAAATATGACCAGCAGAAACTCAACCAGGAACTCACTGACCGTCTGATCGGAAAAAAGGCGATTGCCAAAGAGCTGAATAGCCGGGTTCTTCATGGCCTTCTCATCGGCGGGCTGGAATGGAAAATATCTAAAGGACATCGCGTACCTCCAGGCAGCCTTTGTTAACGGAAAAATGTTGTCTGCGGAAGGTGTGGTCGGTGCGCAGGCGAACCAGCATGATGCGCTCATCATCCGCCGCGGCAGCCTGGTTATGCACCTGAGCTTTAAATCGCTCCAGACGCTGGCGGTAGGATGCGTCCAACACTTCACCCAACTCGCCAAAATGGCGCAGCATGACATAATCCAAAAACGGCACCGGCAGGACCAGCTCCACCCCCTTGATTCGATCTTTTCCCTTTAGAACCAAATCATTGCGCCGCTCGCCCGAGGCGTTTTTTGATTCGCGCAGTTCCAGGACCGTGGCCGTGCTCCAGTCTACCTGGGCTAAAACAATCTGGGCACTCTGGCGAACCTCGTTCCGGCGACGACTTAGCGTCACGTACAGGCGGCGATCGTTTTGGCGTGACCCCTCGGGCAGTCGCACTCCGGTAAAATGCTCCTGCAAGACATGATAGATCTTTTGTTCCAGATTATCCCTTTCGCCAAACCCAAGGTGCGCTTCCTCGCCTTGCCAGCCATACCACTCCAGCAGGGTCGGAGAATTCAGATACTGACTCAGGTAGTTCTGTTCTTCTGATTTGAAATCATAGAGGAAAAAAAGTATGCGCCGGACCTGCTCACGCACAGCTCCATCCTGGTTGCGGGCACCACGACCACGGCGGCGCAGTTCGGCAAACACGTCCTCAATCGCCTCAAACCCCAGTTTGAATTCAGGCCCGGAGCTATGCAGCCATAGCCGGTGCTCCCAGCCAGGGGCTGGGCGCTCTCCAAAGCCTTGCTTCTCAATGGCTTGTACCGCCAACATTTCCTGGGAGGCAGCGTCTTTTTTGCCGCCGTCATCGCCAAAGAAACGGTTAAAAAACAGATGCCTCGTCAGGACCAGCCCGTTACCTGGGGCAGAAAACCGCGCGATGTCCGCCATATCCAGGCCAGCCGTTAGCATATAGGAAAGATGCTCGGCAAACTGGCGGATCGTCAGCCTGGTGCCGTACTCATACATCCGGCGGTAGGCCAGGAAAATTCGCTCTACCGCCCTGTAATTGTTGGCCCGCAGCAAGGAGACATTTAAGAAGATGGGGCAGAAATTCCGGTGTTCGCAGGTGCCGCACTGCTCCCAGCGTTCCGGGGCGAGCATATTTGTAAAAATTTTCCGGGCCAGGGCCAGGTTGTCCATCAGGGCCAGATTGAACACCCGGAAGTCCGTTGCGCCCAAAGAAAGAGGGGCTTCACCGCTCTCCGAGCTGATGGCATTAAGCACCATGCTTTCAAGAGACACTTCGGAAGCATGAAAACGTTCAGGGTTGGCCTTGATCAAGTCGAGAAGAGTGCCAGTGTTGGAAACCAGCAGAAACCTGCGCTTTCCGCCTGTCAATTCATCAAGCAGAGTTTGATCTTCTCTTTTGTCCCGTTCGCTTAAATCCTTGATAATGGATATAGCGCCAACATCTTCACGGGGCTTGAGGGGGAGCTGTAAGGGTGTATCCGATGGGAAATCACGCAGCCGTTTATAGACTTCCAAGGCAATGGTGGATTTCCCATCTCCAGCATGGCCAGTCAATATAACATGACGCCCCTCCGGCCGATTCAGCTCTTCATAGATTATCACCGCCAGAGGATGTGGAACATGAATGGTCGCAAAATGCTTATTACAGGCCTGAGATTCGGCCAGGGCATTTTCATTGCTGCCGCCAGAGCGTTGCAGTGAGTTGAGGTATTGAACAAATTGATTGCTTGCTAGTGCATGATTACAGGCAGAATTTACGAAATCACTGTTAGTTAACTTACTGCGATAGGCTTCTATAAGGATATTTTCTGCAAGTTTCCTGGATGATTTTTCTCTAAACAAATAATCAAATTCTTCACTCAACGATGCATAACTGAAAATTTCTAAAATTCTTTTTTTTGTAAACCTGTTATTATGGTTACACTTTATTTCGTTATATTTATTTTCTTTTCCAGGCTTAATGTGTAAATGCCAAAAACCATCGCCTTGCAAGTAATAAAATGGAATTTCTATCATTGAAGATGAAAAAGGTATTTCCGGAGCAATCTGTCCAAACTTCAGCTCAAAAATGAGCTCCAGCTCTTTATCTATTTGGAATGCGTTTGGCCGTTTTGGATCTTTATCGTAAAGTTCAATTATCGCTAAAAGCAAGGCAAATTTATGTGGCTTAGACACTTTATTTTGGCTAGCGCAATGTATATTTCTGAGTAATTCAAACGCGTCTTTTCTCATCAACCAAGCTCCCGTTGCTTTCATCCAAAAATAAATTCATTCTGGTAGTCTACAAAAATTATATACAATGTCCCACAATAAATTATTCCATACGAGGACAACATAGCAAACACTATACACTATATTATAAACGGCATATAGTGCAGGCTACATCATCTTCAAAGTCCTCTGCACCCCATATATCCTGTAATTTCTGATGGCTCTTAAATGCCTTAGCCTGTCTATATTTGCGTTCTTCATACTCTGCCTTGATCTCGGCTATCCGCTCGGACCGGGAAAGCTCATCCAAACTTTCATCCTGATTCCAGGTATAGCGCTCTCCGGTTATGGGATCAAATTTTTCATAGGCCTTCGCCTTTTCAAAAAGATCAGGATGATTTTCAAGAAGTCCTACCCACTCTCGCTTCTGCTGAAAAAAACAAAAATAACACCCTGAACGTGAACGCCACTCATAGTATCGCGGTAGCCCTAGACCGGATTCTTGCAGAATTCGCAGCACATCCTCACGGCGAATGTTATCTTCTACGAAGGGAAAGACCGTCTTAACATTGGATTTTGTAGAAATGTACCCCTCTCTATGTAATTCGTCCGCCCTGATACCAACGTAATTAATGACA
>DRLX01000248.1 GCA_011322715.1 Desulfobulbaceae bacterium | reverse complement strand
GCCGCATCAATTCCGGAACGGCAACCGCCGGATGGGTATCATTGAGCTGAATGACGAAATCCTCGTGGAAATCATCCAGGTTCTTGTTATTAAACAAATGAATTCGGATCATATCCTGCAGAGAACAGGATACAAAAAAATACTGCTGCTCCAGACGCAGCCGTTTGCCCTGGAACTGTTCATCATTGGGATACAATACCTTGGTAATCGTCTCGGCCTTGATCTTCTCCTCAACGGCCCCGTAATAATCACCGACATTAAAGTCTGCAAAATCAAAGGAACTGTGGGCTTCGGCGCTCCAGAGCCGCAACAGGTTCACATTGTTGACCTTATACCCCGGCACCGGGGTATCATAGGGGACGCCGGTCACGACACGACCAGGAATCCAGCGGACCCGTCTGTTGCCGTCGGCATCGTGGTAGACTTCACTGTGGCCGCCGAACCCGACCTCACAGGCCTGGTCCGGTTTTTTTATCTCCCAGGGATTGCCGGGATGCAGCCAGCGATCACTGATTTCTTTTTGCCACCCGTTTTCTATTTCCTGATCGAACATCCCGTATTCATAGCGAATTCCATACCCGACGGCTGGAATCTGCAGGGTGGCCAAAGAGTCCAGATAACAGGCGGCCAGTCGACCCAGGCCGCCATTACCCAGACCGGGCTCTTCCTCATGATCAATAATCTTTCGCAAATCAAGTCCACTTTCACGTGCAGCCGAATCAGCATCTTCATACATGCCAAGATTGACCAGGTTGTTATGCAGATGCGGCCCCATGAGGAATTCCGCCGAGAGGTAGGCGACGATCCTGGATTCTTTATCAAGAAGTGCCTCAACCGAGTTGACGAACAGATGCTGCATCCGATCTCGTATTGACGAGGAAACAGCAAGATAATAATCATTGAGACTTGCGGTTCTCGGGGTAACGCCCTGCCGGTAAAAAAGATTGTAGGCAAAGGCCCGTTTCAACTTGTTTATCCGTATTCGTCCGGCGGCGGACATCTTTTTTGCAGAACTCATAGGGCTGTCTCCATGGAGTAAAATTGACCCTTTCAGGCATGAAGAAGAGAGAGGTGGAAGATAAATAACCCTACCACAGAGGCCCGTTTCATGGAAGAAAAGTCAAGATGACATACAGCACTGACCGAAGAAAACTGCGGGCCGCATTGCGCCGGCAACCCGGCACAGGTCTGTACCATGTATCGACCGGCAAATTTCTTGACGCTCAGGGGGGCAAAGAGTAGCTTTACAGCTTTTGCTCATAAGCAGTATGGCTGGATCGGATTTTTATCGTCCCGGCCACAACAGATAATGTCGACGGCGAACGATGAAAGGAACCCGGATCAGCATCACTTCG
The DNA here is from genome assembly GCA_011322715.1 of Desulfobulbaceae bacterium. Lineage (GTDB taxonomy): Bacteria > Desulfobacterota > Desulfobulbia > Desulfobulbales > Desulfobulbaceae > DRLX01. The sequence goes on along the minus strand of DRLX01000248.1, from coordinate 2,790 downwards.
TGGGCGATTTTCAGATAAACCAGCATGGCTGGACCATAATTTACCGTCCCAGCCACAACAAATGATGAAAATAGTCCGAAAGAAAACAGCTACGCGGGCTATTTTCGGATAAACCACCGGCTCTCAGAAATACATTCGGAGATCAGGCACAATACCCTGGATGATTTTACCCCTAATGAACGCTTACAGAACCGGAATATGTTTCATTTTTTAATCAGGCATTCGAAAAAAATTTTCGCCCTGACGGCTCTCGTCGGTGCGGCGGTTCGGCTCCTCGCCCCCCCTGCCATCCTCTCGCCCATAGAAACAAAAACAGCCGCTCTTGCGGTGGTAACCATTAGTTTCTGGGCAACCGGAATCATCCCGGAACACATCACCTCTCTTTTATTTTTTCTCCTGGCGATGCTGTTTTCCATAGCAACCCCGGAGGTCGTCTTTTCCGGTTTTGCCTCAGCTGCTGTCTGGCTTGTTTTCGGAGGACTGATTATCGGGGTCGCCATCATGTCGACCGGACTGGGCAGGAGGATTGCCGACTGGATCGCAATCCGTCTTCATGGAAGTTATCTGCGCATCATCAGCGGCCTGGTGACCACCGGGGTTCTATTCAGCTTTCTCATGCCCTCAGCCATGGGCCGGGTTGTTCTCCTGACCCCCATAGCCATTTCCATAGCTGATCATTTCGGATTTAAAAAGGGAAGCAAGGGCAGGACCGGCATCCTGCTGGCAATTATCCTCGGAACCTTCATCCCCGCATTCGGCATACTGCCTGCCAATGTGCCCAATATGATCCTGACCGGGATGGCGGAAACCCAGTATCATATCACCTTTCTTTACGGCCCCTACCTGTTCCTGCATTTTCCGGTATTGGGCCTGGCCAAGGCGGTACTCATCGTCGGACTTATCCTGTGGCTCTATCCGGATCACCCCATCGCACCCCCTCCGCGCCGGGAAATCGGCAGTCACGCACCCATGACCCGAAACGAAACCATCCTGGCAAGAACCCTGGTGGTTATGCTCCTCCTGTGGATGTTCGACTTCCTCCACCATATTTCTCCGGCCTGGATTGCACTTGGCGGCGCAGTCTTTCTGCTCTTTCCCGGGATCGACATTGTCGGAAAAAAGCAGTTCAATCAAAAAATCAACTGGGCATCCATTTTTTTCATTGCCGGGATCCTTGGGCTCGGCGGGATGATCAACTATTCCGGACTCGGGCAAACACTTGCCGCTAAAATCATTGCTCTGCTCCCCATCGGCGAGGGCCGGGATTTTGTCAACTACGCCTCCATCAGCTTTGCCTCCGCCCTGACCGGCATAGCGACCACCCTGCCCGGCATCCCCGCGGTCTTTACCCCGCTCTCCGAAACCCTTGCTCGAACGACGGGCCTGCCGGTCAAAACCGTACTGATGATGCAGGTTATCGGTTTTTCAACCACCATTTTTCCGTATCAGGCCCCGCCGATTGTCATCGGAATGCAGTTATCCGGCGAGAAATTCGCCAGTGCGGCAAAACTGTGCGCAATCCTGGCGGCGATAACCGCTCTTTTTTTACTGCCGATCAATTATTTCTGGTGGAAACTACTGGGCTGGTTTTAAGATCAATCCGGGTATAGACACGCGGTATCTCGTCATAAAATAATTGCAAAGAATTGGGGTTAATTCCACATTGCATGGTAACAAGACTTTGCTTTTTAATGGGTTAATATAATATGTAATTTCACTCTGACCCGAATTATTCAGAAATGAGTTTGGGGCCCGACAATTGTCAACCTCAATTACTCTGAACCACCCTTTTTCCTTTTCAAAGCTTTTTCCTTTTCAAAGGCAGTACCAGTTGGGAGCACTGCAGGCTTTCATATTCGGGGTCCTTGTGAACGAGGGTCGCTTCTTCCACAATAGCCGTTGCCGCTATCCATGCATCGGCCGACGAAAGACGCTCGGTAGCCTTAACGGCTGCAGCTTTTTCAAGCAATGATGGGTTTTCGTGTATTATCGTCAATGGCAGTGACTGAACCTGCTCATATGCAAGTCTTCCCTCCTGTACGCCTTCGTCTTTCCACACTCTGTATAAAACCTCCATCAGAGAGATAAAAGAGATCAACACTTTCACCTGGCCACGTTCCGCGCGATAGAGAAGGTCTGCAACCTGTTCAGCACCGGGCTCATTATCCCGTAAAGTGAGAATTGCCGACGTATCTAAGACATAGCATTTCATTCGTGCACCCGGTCTGCAAGCCTTTCCTCCAATAGCCGGGCTGTTGCCCCTCCCTTCCCTTTCCCGCGAAAGGCTGCGACAGGGTCTTTTTTCACGGGCACAACCCGAATTGTATTATCCTCAACAAACCACTCCAGACCATCTGAAGGTCCTATCTGGAACTGACGACGTACCTTTGCAGGAATAACTGTCTGCCCTCTTTTGGTAACTGTACTACGCATAATTTCACCCCCTGTTGAATTACCTTTACAGTGAAATTGTAATTCAACACCCTTGGGCAATCAAGTCACCCTGTCATAAGAATGGGTCTTTGTCGTAATTGCGGAACGAGTCGCCACGATGAAATTCGGTAGAGAAAAATTTTCTTACCGCCAAAGCCCTTCTCATTAGAGTGTTATTACGGACATCTATGATAGGTAAAGGCAAGTGGAAAACGTGGACTGTCCCTCATTGTTGCCCCTCGTTGTTGCTTATTCAATCATTGGAGAAATATACGTCCCTTGCCTTTTGGGTAATCGAATTGCGAACGATAGAACCTTCATGCTCCTTATCCACGAGACCAGATTCTTGTAATTTCG
>DRLX01000247.1 GCA_011322715.1 Desulfobulbaceae bacterium | reverse complement strand
TCCAGGTTCCACGCAGCTTTAAGGAGAGTTCCCTCGTTAAAGTGGGCTGCCTGCATCTGTATACCAATGGGGAGTCCATCCTTTGATATTCCGCAGGGTACGGACAGGGCTGGTATTCCGGCAAGATTAGCTGAAATTGTTAAAATATCGGAGAGATACAGGGCAAGGGGATCATCGGCGTTCTCGCCGATTTGCCAGGCCGGGGTTGGGGTTACCGGTGATACGATGAGATCACACCGTTCAAAGGCATTGGTAAAATCGTCCTTAATCAGGGTGCGTACCTGGGAGGCCTTTTTATAGTAGGCATCGTAATACCCTGCCGACAGGGCATAGGTCCCGATAAGAATACGCCGTTTGACCTCATCTCCAAAACCTTGCGACCGGGTGCTGCGATACATGTCGATGAGCGAGTCGGCGTTCATGTCCCTGTGGCCGAAGCGCACGCCGTCGAAGCGGGACAGGTTGGAACTTGCCTCGGCCGGGGCGATAAGGTAGTAGACGGCCACACAGTATTCGGTATGCGGTAGCGTTACATCAACGATTTCAGCACCTGCATCGGCAAGTAGAGAAATGGAGTCACGGACGGCCCTGTCGACTTCGGGATCAAGGCCCTGGCCGAAATATTCCCTGGGAACACCGATCCGTATTCCCTGCAATCCATCGGTCAGCATGGCTGTATAATCGGGAACCTCACTGTCGATAGAGGTGGAGTCGCGTGGATCGTGACCGGCGATTACATTCATCATCAGGGCACAGTCACGAACATCCTTGGTCAATGGACCTACCTGATCCAGAGAGGAGGCGAAGGCGACAAGTCCATACCTGGAAACTCTGCCATAGGTGGGCTTCATGCCGACAATACCGCACAGCGATGCCGGTTGTCGTATGGAGCCCCCGGTATCGGAGCCAAGGGAGGCAAAACATTCCTCGGCGGCGACAGCCGCGGCCGATCCACCGCTGGAACCACCGGTGACATAACCGGCCCTCCATGGATTCTCAGGGACTTGAAAGGCGCAGTTTTCACTGGTGGAACCCATGGCAAATTCGTCCATGGCCACCTTGCCCAGTAGAATCGCACCGGCATCGCGGAGTCGTTCAATAACAGTTGCATCATAGGGCGGGATGAAGCCGGCAAGTATTTTTGAACCGCAGGTGGTGGGTAGGTTTTTGGTGCAGAAAACATCCTTGACCGAAAGAGGAATACCATGAAGCAACCCGTTGCAACCCCTCCGGTCAGCCTCCTCGGCCGCAGCAAGAGCACCTTCCCTGTCCAGTGCCAGATAAGCCTTGGTGCGGTCTTCAACGGCATCAATACGGGCAAGAACGGATTCCACGAGCTCAACCGAGGTTATTTCTCCTCTGTTCAGTTTTTCCCGGGCCTCAAAAATGGTCAGTGTGTACATTTTTTTTCCCTCTAAATAACTCTTGGGACGACAAAGGCTTCCCCGTTCTGCAGGGGGGAGGCCGCAAGCGCCTTGTCTCGTGGTAGAGATGGACATACTTCATCATTGCGGAAGGTATTAGCGGCGTTTTGTGGATGCGTGGTAATTGCAATGTCTTTGGTGTCTAGTTCGTCCAGCTTGGCGACATACTGGAGAATGGTGTCCAGTTGTCTGGTCATGGTGGCAATTTCATCTTCGGAAAGATCAAGTCGGGCAAGCCGGGCAACACGTTTGACGTTTTCTTTGTTTATCTTCATGAGCTTTCAGGTACCTTGATGTTGACGTGACAACAGCACTGTAATGTTTATGTTTCGGCAACCAGCGGAATAAAAATCGGTTCGGGTTTCGGCCAGGAGTGTAAAAGGAGCCGTATGGGAATACAACAGAAAAAAGGAAAAAACGGCAAAAGAGATTGTTAAACATTCAGTTCTGGTGATAGTTCCAGTTTGTACTGATAGTCGGCCGATAGAACAATATCAGCAAAATATTCGACCAGTTTCGGATCAAACTGGCTGCCTGCACATTGTCGGAGTTCCCTAACGGCCTCAACCGTCGTAAGGTTGCGACGATAATTCCGTCGTGAGGTCATGGCGTCAAAACTATCAGCTACCGTTAATATACGGGTGAGGATGTCCAGATCATCTCCCCCTATCCCGTCCGGATATCCGCTGCCGTCAAGTTTTTCATGGTGATGCCGGATAATGTCGCGTTCCCGGTTCATGAATTGCAGCGGCTCAATGATATTGGCTCCGACTTCAGGGTGCTTTTTAATAAGTGTCCATTCTTCGGCAGTCAGTTTACCGGGTTTCTGAATACAGGAGAGGTCGATGACGAGTTTGCCGATATCATGGAACTGGGAAGCCCTTTTCAGGACGGTTCTATCCTCTTCATCAAGATGAATGGCCCGACCCAGCAGCATGGCATATTCCGTCACCCGACGGGTATGGCCGGCGGTGTACTCATCCTTTTCCTCCATCGCCGCCTGGAGGGAAGACATGATCTGGACGGTCGCCTTTTCCAAGTGCCTGCTGTATCGCTCAAGGAGAATGTTCTTTTCAGCAAGTTCTCTTGTTTTGGCCCGGACCTCTTTTTCAAGATTATTTTTGTAGAGCTTTTCATGGCGAAGAAAGGTCCTTTTTTCAATGGCTCGTCGAATCTTGACATGGAATATTTCAATATCTTCAATGGGCTTGGTGAGAAAGTCATAGGCGCCGAGATTGATCGCCTTGACGGCATAGGACATCGATCCGGCACCGGTAAGAAACAGGACGGGGATATCAAATTGTCGTTTGTTGAGCTGGTCCAGGGTTTCGAATCCATCCATATCGGGCATGTTGATATCGAGCACAATGACGTCGTAATCATCGGATACGCGCTCCAGAATCTCCCGGCCGGAGGCGACGGCGGTGACGTCGTGATCGTACATGGTAAGAATTCGCTGGACGGCGGTTCGAACCAGATCATCATCATCGGCTATGAGAATTTTTGCTCCCATGTTGTATGTATTTGTCACCTCCTGGTTTGTCTGTCTTGCCGAAGGGTATTGCGCAGTGACGAAACGACTTTTCTGTAGACGATATTCAACCTGAGAGAATTGTTCAGGTGAATATGGCCGGGAAAATTTATTCCATTCTTCTTGTTGTATGTTCCTGCTTCCGTATTTGAAAATATCTATATATTAGCTATATACGCCAATTTTCATGCCTTGAATTTGAAGCAAAAACCGGCTCATTATGAGATATTATTTTTTCCCGGTACTCTAACTCCTTTAATTCTCTCACACAATGACGCCATTGCATAGTATATTTTATAGTTGCCAGTAATTTTTCTGCATGGATATGGACTGCATAAGCGGCGAGCATTCCACCTTTGTTGTCGCAAGTGACTTTATCGTCGAGAGGTTCAGGCTGTATCCTGGAAAAGGGTCGCCACAGAGTTCACCTAAAACCGCCATGGCGCCATCCCGCATGCCGGTGAGATTATACCCGCCTTCAAGAGTGATCAGCAGTTTACCGCCGCAGAGTTCATCGGCCAACTGTTGCATGACCCTGGTCATATAGGCAAAGCCGACCGGGGTTACCTTCATTGCGCCGAGGGGATCGCCGTCATAGATATCAAAGCCGCAGGAAACAAGTATGAGTTCAGGCTGGTATTGTTTGGCGACGGGGGCAAAGAGTTCGTTAAAAATACGGGCGAACTCGGCATCGCCCTGGCCGCCGGGCAGGGGCACGTTGACCGTAAATCCCTCGCCGACAGCATTTCCGGTCTGGATAACGGCCCCAGAGCCGGGATAATACGGGTACTGATGGGTGGAGCAGTAGAGCACTTGGTCGGTATCATAGAAACTGTGCTGGGTACCGTTACCATGGTGCAGGTCCCAGTCGACAATCATAATTCGTTTTTTTGCCTGTTTTTCTTGGGCCCATCGGGCGGCAACTGCAACGTTGTTGAACAGGCAGAACCCCATGGACTGGTCATGCTCGGCATGGTGGCCGGGCGGCCGGACAAGGCAGAAACCGTTGTCGATTTCCCCGCTTTCAAGACGCCTGATACCATCGATCAGAGCGCCGACGGCAAGACAGGCGGCATCATATGAGTCGGTCGAGGTCCTGGTATCACCATCGAGATAGGCATGCTCCTTGCCCGTAGTGGCGGCAACACGTTTGATCAGCTCGGGCGTGTGGTTGAGTTCGATAATGGCGGGAGAGGCAGGTTCAAACTGCGGATAGACAAAGCGGCTTCCGACCTCCTCTTTATCAAGTTCATCAAAAATGACCCGGAGCCTTTGCGGAGATTCCGGATGATCGGATCCAGGATTATGGGCCAGGAAAAGGTTGTCGCGGTAGATGGCGGTTTTTCGCATTTTTTCAAATTCTCCGGCAGGTGTAAACACTGTTTTCAGTGATAATCATGTCCATGGTCTGATCGTGGGGTTTGAGGTGGATTGTATCAACCATCTGGAGTTGATAGGCAAGGGCGATACGGGTTGCCTGCGGCGCCTCCAAGGCAAGGAAGCGGTCATAATAACCGC
>DRLX01000246.1 GCA_011322715.1 Desulfobulbaceae bacterium | reverse complement strand
CGATTAAACATGCCCGGGCAATGATCGCCGCAATTGATGAAAAACGTGAGGCCCTTGGTATTAACAAGAAGCAGGAAAGGGTGCTCATGGATATGCAGATGCGTCGTGACCTGGAAGGCCAGGCCTTACCGGGAATGGGTTGCGGTCACGGTGGTAATTAATCCATCACCGGATTGATCAACTATATGGTTCGAATGTAGTCTGTCAATGCTCTTCGGACCATTGTTTTAAGCTGATTGTCGTCATTTTGAGGGACATGAGAAGAGTGGTCCTGCATTTTGCTATACTTTGCGATGCGTGATAGCAATAAACTAACTATATGGTTTGAAAAGACCTTTTTTTTAGTGTGTTGAAGAGGAGATAAGGAGGATCGATGAAAGCAGGGAGTAATCTGGAGCGGGTGCTTGCAAGCGGTGAGTTTGCCGTAACCGGCGAGCTGGGACCGCCCAAAAACAGCGATCCTGAGGTGGTCAGGAAAAAAGCGCGAATTCTGCGGGGCAATGTAGATGCCGTCAATATCACCGACTGCCAGACCGCTATCGTCAGGATGTCGAGCATTGGGGCCGGTTTGATTGCGCAGGCGGAGGGAGTTGAACCGGTGATCCAGATGACCTGCCGGGACCGCAACCGCATCGGTATGCAGAGTGATTTGCTTGCCGCGTCCGCCATGGGGTTGAAGAACCTCCTCTGTTTGACGGGAGATCACCAAAAATTCGGTAATCATCCCGGATCCAAAGGCGTATTTGATATGGATTCCATCCAGCTGCTCGGCATGGTCGGTTCCATGCGGGATGAGAAGAAATTTCAATGCGGTGAAGAAATAAAGGGTGAAGCGCCTAAGTTTTTTCTTGGTGCTGCGGCCAATCCCTTTGCCTATCCCTTCGAATTCAGGGCCGTGCGATTAGGGAAAAAAGTACGCGCCGGTGCTGATTTCATCCAGACCCAGATTATCTACAATGTCGAGAAATTTGCGAAGTTTATGGAGATGTGCCGGGATATGGGCCTTGATAAAAAGGTCGCTATCCTTGCCGGCGTGACCCCACCGAAATCTCTTGGCATGGCCCGTTACATGAAAAAATTTGTCCCGGGTATGGACGTGACCGACGAGGTCATTGATCGTATGAAAGGGGCGAAGGACAAACAGGAAGAGGGTATCAATATCTGTGTGGACATTATCAATCAGGTCAAGGAAATTGACGGGGTTGCCGGTGTCCATGTCATGGCCATAGAGTGGGAGGAAGCCGTTGCCGAGATTTGTGAGCGGGCCGGGCTCCTTCCCCGTCCTACCTTTGAAGAATCCGCTGTTGTGGAAACGGTTACACCTCCCGTTCGTGAGACGGTAATCGTCAAGGAAGAGAAACCCGCTTCCGGAACGGATGCAATCGGGGCAGGGGAAGAAATACTTGCCAAGGCAAAAGAAGAGGCGGCATCAATTATTGCAGCCGCAAGAGCAGAAGCCGATTCGTTGAAAACCCAGGCCGCCAGAGGCCCTGAGATTGAGATTGCAGGCGAAAAATTCGCCGGTGTCGAGAGTGATGCAGGAGAACATGAGATGAATGAAAAAGAACGCCTTATGGCGTTGGAATCCATGAAGTTGGGACTTGATGCCTTGAAAAAGGCCTATGGACTGAATGATGACCAGTTTGAAGCCCTGATGAAATTTGCCGGTGCTGAAGCAATTTTGAAAAAGGAGCCGCCCGCTGGTTCTGCTGATACTGTTTCAGGTTCCGGAACACCTGAACCGGTCGCTGTTGATAAGGCGGTTACGGCGACGGTAACACCTGCAGGTTCCGTCACTCAACAGGAGCAAGAGGCCCAAGTCAAAGAGGCTGAAGCTGCCAAGATAAAGGCGGAGGCTCAGGCCAAAGCCGAAGAAGAAGCTGCTGCCAAGGCAAATGCTGAAGCAAAAGCCAAAGCGGAAGAAGAGGCCAAAGCAAAAAAAGCTGCTGAGGAGAAGGCGAAGACTGAAGCCAAAGCCAAAGCAGAGGCCGAAGCCAAGGCCAGGAAAGCTGCTGAGGAGAAGGCGAGGGCCGAAAAAGAGGCCAAGGAAAGAGCCGCTGAGCAGGAAAAAAAGAAGGATGTCGAAAAGGCAAGTCTGGATGAACCTGTAGCCCAATCAATCCCAGGTGGACTTGATGCCCCCAAATTAAAGACTGAAGAAACTCCCTTTGCCGAGCGTGCCGCCAAAGTCCCGCCGACTTCCTATAAACAGGATTATTCAGGTACTATCCGAGAGGTCGTTCTCGGCAATGGTGATACTGCCGTTACCGTCGGCGGTGCCGAGGTGTTGCCCTTTCATCTTTTTGAGGGCAATCAACCTCATAAGCCGCTGATTGCCATGGAAGTACAGGATATTGTCCCTGATAACTGGCCGGCAACCCTGACCAAATATTTTGATGATGTTATGGACAATCCCGTTGCCTGGGCGAAGAAATGCGTCAATGAGTACAAGGCTGATGCCCTCAATATCTACCTGATCGGCACCGATCCCAACGGAGAAAACAGGCCGTCGGCGGATGCCGCCAAAGACGCTGCTGCTATTATTGATGCCGTTGATGTCCCGATCATCGTCTGGGGATGCGGCAATAATGAGAAGGACACGGAAACCCTGCGAGATGTCACCTCGCTTATCGGCAATAAAAAGGTCTGTCTTGCCCCTCTGGAAGATGCCAATTACCGGGCTATCGGTGCGACGGCCATGGCTTTTGGACACCCGATGGTGGCCGCTTCGCCGATTGACGTTAACCTGGCCAAACAGCTCAATATTCTACTGGAAAATCTGGGTGTTCCTCTTGATACCGTACTCATGGATCCTTCTATCGGAGCGCTCGGCTACGGCATTGAGTATACCTATTCGGTAATGGAACGTATCCGTATAGCCGCCCTGACCCAGAAGGATGAAAAATTGCAGGTTCCCATTATCTGTAACCTGGGTCGTGAGGTATGGAAGACCAAAGAGGTCGGGCTGGCAAGTGATGATTTACTTGGCGATCAGGAACGTCGTGGCATTATGATGGAGGCCATGACCGCCTCCTGTATGATGATGGCCGGTGGTGAAGTGTTAATCATGCGCCATCCCAAGGCCATCAGTATGACCAAGTCCCTTATTGACGGCTTGATTGGTTGACCACTGTTTCCGTAAAGACAGGCTTATGTCCGGTAAGTTAAAAGAATAAAAAATATTCAGGAGTTATATCGATGTCGAAGATTATCTGTTCTGCAGCGATTCGTGGCGCCAAGAACATTATTGACATGGCCGAGGAGAGTTATGAAGAGGCTTTGGTCAAGTTTGGACCGGAGCAGGAAGTTGCCTTCCCCAACACTGCCTACTATCTGCCTATTATTTATTCGATGCTCGGCGCAAAAGTCGAGAAACTCGGCGACATGAAAGAAATTTTTCAGGAATGCCGAAGTCTTCTTCCGGCAGTGGTAACCGAGGATCTCTGGCTCCCCTATCTTGCTCCGGCATTGGATGCGGGCATGGCAACCTTTTTTGCCGAGGAAATGTATGAGGCCATACGATACCTCAATGAGCCTGATTTTTACACCAAGACAGAGGACCCAACGGATAATAATCTCTTTCTTGGTGCTGCTGATGACGTCATTTTCCGGAAACGGGGGGTTGAATTTGTCGATGGCACCGCTCCCGGATTCGCTGCCATCATGGGAACGCCGACCGATAAAGAAGTTGCCTCGAAAATTGCTCTGGAACTGCAGGAAAAGAATCTTTATATTTTTATGCATGACCAGAGTGAAGGAAAAAATATGGCTGAACTTCTGGTCGATAATGATGTCCAGGTCGGCTGGGGTACCCGGCTCGTTCCCTTTGGTAAATCGTACACTTCGGCTGTTTTCGCTATAGGATTTGCCTGCCGTGTAGCCTTGGCATTCGGCGGTATCAAGCCCGGTGATTACAAGGGAAATCTTCTCTACAACAAGGACCGTACTTTTGCCTTTGTCATGGCATTCGGCCCGGTTTCCGATGAATGGTATGCCAATGCCGCCGGTGCAATCAACTGGGGTTTCCCAACCATCTCTGATTATGATATCCCGGAAATCCTGCCCACCGGTATCTGTACTTACGAACACGTGGTTTCCAATGTGCCCCATGATGAGATTGTCCAGAAAGCCATTGAGGTTCGCGGCCTGAAGGTCAGTGTGACCAAAATTGATATTCCCATGGCCTTTGGTCCCGCCTTTGAAGGTGAGCGTATCCGGAAAGATGACCTGTACATGGAATGCGGCGGCGGCAGGACAACCGGCGTCGAGGTACTCATTTCCAAGGAAATGGATGAAGTTGAAGACGGCAAAATTATTATGGAGGGACCCGATATCGCCGATATTGAAGAAGGTCAAAATCTGCCGATCGGTATCCTGGTTGAAGTGGCGGGCCGGGAGATGCAATCAGATTTTGAACCAATCCTTGAACGCCAGTTCCATCATCTGATGAACTATATTCAGGGCATCATGCATATCGGCCAGCGTAATATCATGTGGATCCGGATCGGTAAGGGTGCCGTTGAAAAGGGCTTTTCCTTCAAACATCTCGGTGTTGTTCTCCACGGTAAGCTGCATCAGGAATTCGGCGCTATTCTTGACAAGGTCCAAGTCAAAATCTATACGGTCCAGGATAAGGTCGAAGAGGTTATGGAACTGGCCAAAAAGGTTTATGCCGAACGTGACCTTCGTCTTGGCTCCATGACCGATGAAACCGAAGAGGTATTTTACTCCTGTACTTTGTGTCAGTCTTTTGCCCCGAGCCATGTCTGCGTCATCACACCCGAGCGAATCGGCATGTGCGGCGCCTATAACTGGCTTGACGGTAAGGCTTCCTATCAGATTAATCCTACCGGACCCAATCAACCCATTGAAAAGGGTGAATGCACGGATGAGGCCAATGGCTATTATACCGGCATCAACGAATTTGTCGCCCAGGCCTCTCGTGGAGCCGTAACCGAAGTGAGCTGTTATTCACTGAT
>DRLX01000245.1 GCA_011322715.1 Desulfobulbaceae bacterium | reverse complement strand
GTTCTGAGCCAGGATCAAACTCTCCAGTTTATATCCTGACCAATCACAATCGATTGGACTTACTTTACTACTCTTAAAAACCAAATTACTTAACTTGGCCCGCTCTATTTACTGTTCAGTTTTCAAAGATCAAAAAAGCCGCCGCAAAGGGCGATTCAACGCATGATTTGTTTTCTGCGCCGGAGCTTTTAACTTAATCCTTATTTGTTTTGCTGTCAATAATAAAAACAAGCAAGGATGAAGTTTTTTTGTTGCCGGAGTGATTGTTCACAAGCAACGAGGCGGGAACCTACATGGGATACAGGCGCCTGTCAACATAAAAAGCGTGCATGGTTCTTTTCTTTTTGACCGCCCTAGAATGCTGAGAGGTTTTTTTTAGCTAATTGATTGATAACTCGAAAAAAAATGAGCATGTGAAATTAAGAGTTAATGCCTTATTATGGAAAGAATAATCTTTGTGTTCTTATCATGCCGGGTATATCGTCACAGCAATCAGTGAAGAACGGATTTCAACCCGTCAATCCCATTCGAAGATTATATCAAGCAAAGAAATAGGCAACTTTAGGAGGGGAAATAAGGTGCCAAGCCATTGAACTCCAAGTGGATTCAAATTTGCCCTGCACACGACAGTGAATAGTACTCCTTGTAGGGAAAATTATTCTTCAATCCATTTGTTGAGTGTTTCAATGATTTTTTTTGCCTGCTTGGCGGAGGAAATATTGAATTTAGATTTAGGAAGATACTGGCCGTTACGTTTCTGGTACCTTCTGATTGTATACTTCTCCGGCCCGTATTCGCCCTTGCCCCGGTTGAAATCCTGGTAGCGAAAGAGAATCGTTGTCCACGCACCTTTGGACAGGATTTCCTTATCAAGTTCTTTGACGATAAGGGTGCCTTCTTCCTCATAATTTATTGATATTTCGTCTACGTCAGCAGCCATAATTTTCTCCTCAATTTTTTGATAGGAATCGTTACGTTGCAATAGAGCATATCGAATGAAAAAGCAAGCGTATTACTTGTGATGGTGTCGTAAAAATAAGATATTCATCGATTGTTCCCGAAACGGTATGGAGAGATAAGTAAGAGGCCCTCTTTTAAAAGTCCCTATCCGGCGGCAGGTAAATTATAATCCTTTTTCTCCTGGAGGAAATTGAACTTCGAGTGTAATACCTCCCGGTCCTTTGTTGAAAAACAGGTGTTCTCCACTTTTAGGTACCGTATATTCTGTGTATTGTTGGCCGGATGGATGATAGCTTTCCCTCTCACTGTACAGCCATGATCCATTATAGGAAAAGGGAGGTTGTGGTCACGTTCCCGATCTCAGGAGGATCGTCTGTTCAAAGAATTGTTGCAGCGACGCCAGGCCGACAGGTTGGATAAGCACATGCTCGAGTTGCATGTTGTTTGCATTACTCCTTGTTTGTCAGGCGTTGCTTTCGGCGCTGCATTGCCTCTGCGTATCGACGTTGGGCAGCTTCGCAAGCCGGTTTATACTCGAGAATGGGTGAAGGTCTGCCCTTGTCGTTTAGGGCGACAAAAGTCAAATAGGCTGAGGCGATATGTCGCACTTCCCCGGTGCGCATTTTTTCACTTTCAACGCGGACTCCAATCTCCATGGAAGAGCGGTGTGTCATGTTGATGCAGGCCTTAAGCGTCAGTAGGTCACCTACATGGACCGGGCGATGAAAGTCGATCCTGTCAATGGACGCGGTAACGACATTTGTTCGGGCATATCTTGTGGCAATGACAAATGCGGCATCGTCTATAAGCTGCATGATGACGCCGCCGTTGACGTTGCCCGCCGGGTTGGCATGGTACGGCATCATGACATGTGAAATGACGGTGCCGCAGAAATCAGATGTTTCACAGATAGGCATAAGGACGGTTCCCGCTCAGAGTAAAAAGGCCCCTCCCGCTTGGAGAGGGGCCGGATAATGTTATTTACTGCTTTCTGAAAACAAGCTTATTGCCCATACCTTTGTCGACCAGGATGTGATCACCTTCGCTGAAATTTCCTTCAAGGATTTCCAGAGCCAGCGGGTCTTCAATATAGCGTTGGATTGCCCGCTTGAGCGGTCGTGCGCCGAATGATGGATCATAACCGGTCTCGACCAGGAATTCCTTCGCTTCCGTTGTGAGTTCAATGGTGAACTTGCGGTCTTCCAGTCGTTTGGCCATGCGATTGATCTGAATGTCGACAATCTGCATCAGGTCTTCCCGCGTCAACCCATGGAAGGTGATGATCTCATCCACTCTGTTCAAAAATTCAGGCCGGAACTGCTTGTGGAGCAGCTCTTCTACTTGACGACGCATTTCTTCCGGATCAGTCTGGCCAAGCTCCATAATAATATGACTGCCAAGATTTGAAGTCATGATCATGATCGTGTTTTTAAAGGACACCGTTCGGCCTTTTCCGTCGGTCATGCGACCGTCATCCAGTACCTGTAAGAGCACGTTGAACACATCCGGATGCGCTTTTTCTATCTCGTCAAGCAGGATAACAGAATAGGGTCGCCGTCGTACCGCCTCGGTGAGCATGCCGCCCTCATCGTAGCCCACATAGCCGGGAGGTGCTCCTATAAGTCTGGCTACGGAATGTTTTTCCATGTATTCAGACATATCAATGCGGATCATGGCATCTTCCGAATCAAAGAGGAAGTCGGCCAGTGAGCGGGCCAGTTCGGTTTTTCCGACGCCTGTGGGGCCAAGAAAGATAAACGAGCCAAGCGGTCGATCGGGATCCTGCAGGCCTGCGCGGGCACGCCGCACCGCGTTTGCTACCGAAACAATCGCCTCTTTCTGGCCGATAACCCGTTTGGCCAGTTCTTCCTCCGCATGGACGAGTTTTTCCTTTTCTCCTTCAAGCAGTTTGTCTACCGGTATGCCTGTCCATTTAGCCACCACTGCGGCCACGTCTTCGGCGGATACTTCTTCCTTGAGCATATGACTTTTCTGCTGGAGCTCTTCAAGCTTTTTGTTTTCCTCCTCAAGTTCTTTCTCCAGCTGAACAATTTTACCGTAGCGGATTTCGGCTACCTTGCTCAAATCACCGCTGCGTTCGGCCCGCTGTTCTTCCATGTGCGCTTCATCAATTTTTGCTTTGATGTCGCGAATTCGCTGGATTACGTCTTTTTCCAGCTGCCATTGACCTTTCATGGCATTGAGCTTGTCATTGAGTTCGGCCAATTCTCCTTTCAGCTTGTCCAGCCGCTCTTTTGATGCCTTGTCTTTTTCTTTTTTCAAGGCTTCAATCTCGATTTCCATCTTGATCCGTTTGCGATCAAGTTCATCGATTTCCGTCGGCATGGAATCGATTTCAATGCGCAGTTTGGAAGCAGCTTCATCGATCAGGTCGATGGCCTTGTCCGGCAGAAAACGATCAGTAATGTAGCGATTGGAAAGGACCACTGCTGCAACTGTTGCCGAATCCTGGATGCGTACACCGTGATGGACTTCATATTTTTCCTTGATACCGCGCAGGATGGCAATGGTATCCTCTTCCGATGGTTCCTGCACCAGGATTGGTTGAAAACGCCTCTCGAGGGCAGCATCTTTTTCAATATATTTGCGGTACTCATCCAAGGTAGTTGCACCGATGCAGTGCAGCTCACCTCTGGCCAAGGCGGGTTTGAGCATATTGGAGGCATCCATGGATCCTTCCGATGCCCCGGCGCCGACCAAAGTATGGATTTCGTCAATAAAGAGAATGATTTCACCGGCCTTTTTTTCCACTTCCTTAAGGACGGCCTTAAGCCTGTCCTCAAATTCACCTCGGTACTTGGCCCCGGCAATCAGTAGGCCAAGATCAAGAGAAATTATTTGTTTACCTTCCAGGGTTGCGGGAATATCACCATCGACAATTCGCTGGGCCAGCCCTTCAACAATGGCTGTCTTGCCGACACCAGGTTCTCCGATGAGTACCGGATTGTTTTTTGTTCGTCGGCTGAGCACCTGGATGATTCGGCGGACTTCCTCATCGCGGCCGATGACCGGATCAAGTTTTCCCTGTCTTGCGACATCAGTCAGGTTACGGGCATATTTTTCCAGGGCCTGGTATTTTTCTTCAGGATACTGGTCCGTTACCCGTTGATTGCCGCGAATACTGGTCAATGCCTGCAGAAATCCATCAGCGGTAATACCCAGTGAACTCAACATCTGGGCAGCCGCTGAAGAGGCAAGCGCAAGAATAGCCATGAACAGGTGCTCCTGGCTGACATACTCATCCTGCATGGATGTGGCCGCCTTGAAGGCCTCGTCCAGGAGTTTTTTAAATTCCTGGGACATGTAGGTCTGGCCCGCGCCGCCGCCTGAGACCTTGGGCAGTTTGTCAATGAGCTGGTTGGTTCCGCTCAGTACTTTGCTGGGCTCAATACCCATTTTCTGGAGTACCGGAACAACAACCCCTTCCGGCTGCTCAAGAATAGCTTTCAGTAGATGTTCAGGCTGCATCTCCTGATTGCCGAACTGCTGGGCCGTATTATGGGCGGTTTGAATAGCCTCCTGGGATTTAACTGTAAATTTGTCAAGTTGCATATCTCTTCTCCTTTGTTATCCGTGTGAAATGCACGGGAATGTATTTTTTATCAATAGAGAAGATAAGGAGGGTTTGTTTGGTGTCAAGATTTTGTCTGCAATATCAGGAGGAAAAATTACAAAATTGCATTTTTTATTTGTCGGCGAATCAGGCAATATTTATAATAGGAAAATAAAAAAGGCCCCTGCCGTTTCGGCAGGGGCCTTTTTGCTTCTGTCTATTGTTGGAAAAATCAGCCGCCGCAGGAGCCGGAGCTGCAGGAACCGGAGCTACATCCACCGCCACCGCCGACAGGGTTGGTGGAGGTTATGGAGAATCCGGAACGATATCCAGCTTCAATGAAGTCCACTTTAATCGCTCCGCAAGAGCTCAGTAGGTCTTCTTCAACCAGAAAGGTAAGGCTGTCTTCTTCAAAAGTCTTATCGTTGTCTTTTGGCTCATCCAGAGCCAATCCCAATGATGGGCCTGCTCAGCCACCCTGCATGAGGGCGATGCGAACGGCGGAATCAATATTGTTCTGTGAAAGATATGTCTTTAAATTTTCCACAGCGGAATTTGTTACTTCAAACACGTTGTCCTCCTTCCGTCAAATAAAGGTGAAAATCATCAAACTGTAGGCATCTCTCGGTAAAAAGAGATGGGGTTTTCATTTCCAGTAAAAAATATTCTCAAGCTGATGTAAAAGAGAAATTTTTATATTTATCAGGTAGTTGAATCATTTATTCCGATATCTATCGATTCAGATTCAACCAAGCTGATATATGCCTACACTAAGGTAGATTTGTCTACTTGTCAATGCCGGAATAACGTCTTCTCGTAATTCGGCTACCACACAATGTGGTCCAAGGGAATATGATATTGGAATTTTTTTTCGGGATGATCTCTGGTTTGGTGAAATTATGGGAAAAAAGTTGCCAAATAAAGCAGCAGCATCTACTATTTATTCGAGCGACCCTTAGTGAAGAGTGAGGCTTGTCATTCTTTTTTTCGCTCTTTTTCCTAATCTTTTTTTAAAGGATACTTACCATGCGCAAGATAGTTATTTCGACCGGCGGAGGTGATGCTCCCGGACTGAACGCAGTTATATTTGCAGTGGTTAATTCCGCTGCCGGACGCGGCTGGGAGGTTTATGGCAGTCGGTCAGGATACAAAGGCCTGCTTGATCTTGATGAACTGGTAAGGTTGGTCCCTGCAGACGTTCGGGAAATTACTTCCATTGGCGGCACTATTATCGGTTCAACCAACAAGGGACATCCATTTAAAATGCCGGTACAAAATCTTGCAGGTGAAACCACTGTTGTCGATGTTTCCGGTAAAATATTGGATAATTTTAATCGAATGGGCTTTTTTTGTCATGTTGCTGTGGGCGGAGATGGTTCCATGGAAATTGCCCATCGTTTCGCAGAAATAGGTATGCCGGTTGTTGGGGTTCCCAAGACCATCGATAATGATCTTGAGGCAACTGATCGGACATTTGGTTTTGACACGGCGGTCGCCACCGCTACGGATGCCCTTGACAAGCTACATTCCACGGCAAAATCCCATGATCGGGTCATGGTGGTCGAGGTCATGGGGCGGGAGTCAGGCTGGATTGCCCTATATTCCGGACTTGCCGGTGAGGCGGACGCGATTCTTATTCCGGAGATACCCTTTGATATGGGTGTTGTCTGCAGGAAGATCAATGATAATGATCTGCATGACAAGCATTATTCCATTGTTGTGGTGGCGGAAGGGGCCAAGTCCAAGGATGGCACGCGTATAACCCGGGGAAAGGGTGAACTGGGACGGGATGAAGATGTACTCGGCGGTATGGGCGAATGGGTTGCCGCTGAAATCCGGCGTCGTACCGACAAGGATGTCCGGTCATTGACCCTGGGACATTTGCAACGGGGAGGTTCGCCGACCACTTTTGATCGACTGCTTGCCCTGCGCTTTGGCGGCGCCGCCATTCGAATGGTGGAAGAGGAAAAGTTTGATCAGATGGTCGCCTGGAAACCACCCATCATGTCTTCCGTACCTCTCGAAGAGGCGATACGTTCTCGGAAAATGGTCGATCTGACAAGCGATAAGGTGCTTACCGCCAGAGACATTGGTATTTGTCTCGGAGATGAGTGGTAAAATTGGGGAATGGGCACGGAAATGAATACCCACCGCCTGCTTCATAGCATGTATGAACGTCTTTCTTCTTTTTTCGGGCCTTGCAATTGGTGGCCAGGGGACAGTCCGTTTGAGATAATGGTCGGGGCCATTCTGACCCAGAATACCAATTGGAAGAATGTTGAACGGGCCATTGCCAATCTAAAAACAGACGGGTTGGTAACGCTTACGGCAATGTCGGCCCTTTCCAGGGAGCAAATGGCGGAGTATATTCGGCCTGCAGGGTATTATAATATCAAAGCCGACCGCCTGCGGAATTTTTTTGCCCTGATTAACGGGAAATGGGATGGTGATCTTGATTTTTTTCTTCGGCAGCCGGCAGCGGTCTTGCGGGAAGAGTTATTATCCGTGAAAGGAATAGGGCCGGAGACTGCTGATTCCATGGTTTTATATGCGGCAGGAAAACCGATTTTTGTCGTTGATGCCTATACGCATCGCGTTTTGCTCAGGCATGAAGTCATTGATGAGTCCTTTGACTATCATATGATTCAGGAATTGTTTATGGATAATCTGGAAGAAGACACCAGCCTGTTTAATGAATACCATGCCCTGATTGTCCAGCTCGGCAAGGAGTTCTGTAAAAAATCACGGCCCATCTGTGAAGGTTGCCCGTTGGCTGGGTTGAATGGGATTAACTGCGCTCAGTGAAAGCGATAAAATCAGTAAGTGATCAGAGACTCCAGGCAGAGCCTCTGATCACTTGCAAAATTTGGGAAGGTAAAACTATATAATTACAACCCCTTCAGTCAGATACAATAATCCTCAAACGTTCTTGCTTTGGTTCCGGCTGTGCCAGAGGAATTTTCGGCAGATGCCGCGGATGAGGCTGGCCTCTTTTTTTGTCAGCTGCACCCGGCCCAGAAACCGTCGGATGCTCCGCATCCAGTAGATCTGATTATTATCGTCAAGAAAGGTGATTTCAGAAAGGGCCTCACTGACATGGCCGTACATTCCCTCAAGATCAAAGGAGTTGGCATAGTCAACCGACTGTGCGGGCCGGCTATTGCCGAAAACCATGGCCATGTAGAGCTCGTAACAGTGAATAGCCACGGCCTGGGCAAGATTCAGTGAGGAAAAATCAGCCGTTGGAATGGTGGAGTAGAACTGACAGAGATCCAGATCCTCATTGGTGAGCCCTGTATTTTCCGGGCCGAACATGAGGCCGATGCG
>DRLX01000244.1 GCA_011322715.1 Desulfobulbaceae bacterium | reverse complement strand
TGGATAATGATCCTCGGACATGTTTCCTCCAGGTTCGCATTGGATGAAAGAAAGGCGCCGGGAAGGAATTGCTCTCCCGCGAGCCTGAGTTCTCACTGTACCAGAAGCATGAACGATCGTAAATGGTTTACCTCGTATTGTACCCATGGTAGGGTACAGCTTATGAATGAGAAGCAGCTCTACTCCCTTCTGCATGACCTGCAGAAGAAACGGATCGACATCCGGGACGTTGTTGCACGGTTACGCCGACTCCCTGAAGAGACGTTGACGTCCGCCTGTCTTGATCATCACCGCTGCCTGCGCACCGGTATTCCTGAAGCCGTCTTTGCCCAGGAAAAAGATGCCGGACAACTGATAGAAATTCTGCAGGCTCAACTCTCACAAGATCATGTCGTGCTGGCAACTCGGGTGAATCCGGACAAGGCGGCGGCCGTATGTGCCGAGCTTTCCACGCTTCGCTACCATAAAACAGCCAAAATGCTGACCGGCAATGAAAGAAAAATAAATGTTGACCGGCATGATTCTTCGTCCATACTCCTTGTCACGGCCGGGACCTCCGACCTGCCGGTTGCCGAAGAGGCCCGAATAACTTTGCACTGCCTGGGACATACGGTCACAACCATTGGTGATGCCGGAGTTGCCGGTCTTCATCGTATCCTTCGACACCAGGAAATCCTGCAGCAGGCACAAGTGATTATCGTGGTTGCCGGTATGGAAGGGGCACTACCCACCGTGGTGGCGGGGATGACGCCGGCTCCGGTAATCGGCGTACCCACAAGTATCGGCTACGGGACGGGGACCGGTGGATTTGCCGCCCTGCTCGGCATGCTCAACAGCTGCGCGCCCGGGTTGGCAGTGGTCAACATAGATAATGGTTTCGGGGCCGCCTGCATGGCTGCAGCCATTTGCCGCTGATTCTTTTTTTTGGACGGCAGATAAAAAATATCCCTCCACTTGAGTTTTCCCCATTGCAGGATATGTTCCGGCATCGTATAATCTTTATTTTTGAAAAAATTATACTTGCGGTTGTATCCCCTCAAGAAATGGATAGTTGTTCATGAATACCTCTCTTAAAGTAAAACTTGGCCTTCTGATTACCCTTATCCTGTTTGCCCTCATGGTGCTGGTGCCTTCTTTCTACCCGGGCGCTCCAAGCTGGTGGAAAAAATATCTGGCTCCCGGCGGTTTGAAACTCGGCCTTGATCTGCAGGGCGGCATGCACCTGGTTCTCAGGGTCGATTTGGACAAGGCCATAGAAAACTCCCTTGATCTGGCAGCAGCCGATCTCAAAGAGGGGCTGGCTGAAAAAAATATTCATGCAGTCCGCATGGAATCACCGGATCCGCACCAGGTGACCTTTACCCTGCCGAATACCGGGGCCGTGGATACCGTCAACCAGATCATCAAGGATGATTTTCCCAACCTTGACATCACCGTTGACGCCCAGGCAGGCTCCTTTCCCAAGATTACGCTGAAACTGACCAAGGACGAAATCGACTTCATCAAGAAGAACGCCGTCAGCCAGTCCCTTGAAATTATCAGAAACCGTATTGACCAGTTTGGTGTTGCCGAGCCGGTCATTCTCCGTCAGGGTGAAAATGAAATCGTCGTCCAGCTCCCCGGTGTCAAAGACCCGAAACGGGCCATGGGGTTAATCGGCCAGACGGCCCAGCTTGAATTCAAGCTGGTTGCCGATGATGCCGGTATCGACCTGCAAAAACTGATTGATCAGGCGATAAAGGCCGGCCAGTGGAAACCGGGCGAAAGCCGGAAAAAACTCAATCTTGCTCTGCAGAACCGTTTGCCAAAGGGGACCGAGGTCTATTTTCAACGAATCATTGACAACAAAACCAAAAAGGAACGTCGGGTCCCTATCCTGTTGAAAAGTCAGGTTTTGATGACAGGCGAAATGGTGAAAAATGCCCAGGTTCGTATCGGCGGCAGCTTTAATGAACCCTATGTCAGTCTCGACCTGACGGGGCGGGGTGGAAAAATTTTCGGCGATATTACGGCAAAAAATGTCGATAAACGACTAGCCATTGTCCTTGATGATGTCGTTCGTTCAGCGCCGGTGATCCGTGAAAAAATCCTTGGCGGCAAGGCACAGATTTCCGGCAGTTTTACCCATGCGGAGGCCACGGACCTGGCCATTGTTCTCCGAGTAGGCGCCCTGCCCGCACCGGTTGAAATCATCCAGAACCTGACGGTCGGGGCCAGTCTCGGCCAGGATTCCATCAACAAAGGTCTCACATCCGGTCTGTTCGGCGCCTTGATGGTCCTTGTTTTCATGGTCATCTATTATCGTCTTTCAGGAATCATTGCAGACCTGTCCCTGATTTTGAATATCTTTTTTCTCTTTGCCGGCCTGGCCATGTTAGGCGCCACCCTGACCCTGCCCGGTATTGCCGGTATCATCCTCTCCATTGGTATGGCCGTTGATGCCAACGTGCTTGTCTTCGAACGAATGCGGGAGGAATTTGAACTGGGAAAATCCGTCAAATCAGGTGTTGATGCAGGCTATAACAAGGCATTCTGGTCCATTGTTGACTCCCAGGTCACCACCCTGATCACCGCCATGGCCCTGTTTCTCTTTGGAACCGGGCCGATCAAGGGTTTTGCCATCACCCTGTCACTTGGTATTATTTTCAATCTGTTTGCCGTCCTCTTCTGCAGTCGCCTTGTTTATGATATTTTATACGGCACCCGGATGCTGCGGGAAATCAAATTTATGCGCTTTGTGAAAAAGCCGAATTTTGATTTCATGAAGGTTCGCAATATCGCCTTTACCGTTTCGGCAATTCTCGTCCTCATGGGTCTGTTTTCCTTTGCTGAAATCCTGCGCGGCGATGCCAACCTCGGCGTTGATTTCTCCGGTGGTGCTCTTCTCCAGTACAAAGCGGAAAAACCCTTTCAGCTTGACCGGGTCCGGGCCGACTTTAAACGCAACGGATTCCCGAGCGTTGACCTGCAACAGGTCACGGGTGAGAACCGACTGATCGTTAAAATTAAAAAATCAGAAGAAACGGTTGGTCACCTGTCCGATGCCGTGACAAACGTGCTGACAAAAAACGAAGCCGACAAAGGTTTCAAGCTTGAAAGCCAGTCTGAAATCGGCTCTTCGGTTTCCGCTGCACTCAGAAACAAAGCCATTCAGGCCATTGCCATTTCGCTGATCGGCGTTCTCATCTACCTGGCCATCCGTTTTGATTTCAGTTTCGGTCTGGCTGCGGCGGCGGCGACCTTCCATGATGTCCTGGCTGTCCTGGGTATCTGCTGGCTCCTGAACATGGAGATCACCCTGTTGCTGGTGACCGCCCTGCTAACTCTTGCCGGATATTCCCTCAATGACTCGGTGGTCGTCTTTGATCGCATCCGGGAGAACAGACAAAAGGATCCGGATGCAGACCTGTTTGCCATCATCAATACCAGTATTAATCAGGTTCTCGGCCGCTCCATTGTTACCTCCCTGACAACGGCCCTGGTCCTGGTCGCCCTGTTTTTCTTCGGTGGTTCGGCAATCCATACTTTTTCCTTTGCCCTGTTGATCGGTATCATCATCGGTACCTACTCCTCAGTCTTTATTGCCAGTCCACTGCTGACGATCAAGCAGAAAAAAGGATGAAACCATGAGTGAACAGCTACCGGAATCCTTCCATCCGGCCGAAGCGGATGAAGCGTTTTCCTTTTCCTGCCATCCCGGTGTGCCCTGTTTTACCGAATGCTGCCGTCAGCTTGACTTGGCGCTGACACCGTATGATGTTCTCCGATTAAAGAACCATCTCACGCTGCACTCCGGTGTTTTTCTTGAAAAATACGTTATCATTACCTGGGAGGAAGGACAAATTTTTCCCACCTGTTACCTGACCATGGTTGACGACGGCAGGGAATCATGTGTCTTTGTTGAAAAAACAGGTTGTTCAGTCTACCAGGACAGGCCATCCGCCTGCCGCAGCTATCCGGTCGGCCGCGGAATGCGCCGCAAGGAAAACGGTGGCGCCGAGGAACTCTTTGTCCTGGTCAGGGAGCCGCATTGCCGTGGTTTTGAAGAAGCCGTGTCCCAGACTCCTCTTCAATACTTCAGCGATCAGGAGCTTGAACCGTATAACCAGGCCAATGATGCGCTTCTTCCCCTGCTGCAGCACCGGCAAATCCGGCAGGGTTTTCGTCCGGACAGGACACAGCTTGATCAGTTTATTCTGGCCCTCTATAATCTTGATATGTTTCGTCAGGAGATGGCGGATGGACGCATCAGCATGAACCGGCCACTGAATGCCCTTGAACTGCAGGCACTGGCAGGTGATGATGAGCAACTCCTTTTTCTCGGTATCCGGTGGCTTTTACAGGAATTTTTTGCTGCATAAAGCAACCGGGAACCAGACACCTGGCCCGGCCCGGCCTTCCATGGGCTGTTCATATTCTTTTCATTTTTTTCCGCCTAACGTCTTTCCGACTCACATACCATGTGCCTCCTGAATGAACTGAGAAAAATTAGTCATGATTACTGCAGCAAAGAAGGAGGTGCACACGGGCCGGACCATAGTGAACGGGTCTATCAGATGGCCATGCGCCTTGGTAAGACGATGAACGCCGACCTTGAGGTACTTGCCGCTGCCGGCCTGCTCCATGATATCGGCAGGGCAAGAGAACGGGAGTGCAAAGGAGCAATCTGTCATGCCGAATACGGCGCAGAGCTCGCCGGGCCCATCCTGGAACAACTCGGCTACCGGCAGAAAACAATAGACAAGATTTGTCACTGCATCCGCGCGCACAGATACAGGGGTACCTGCAAACCGAAAACGCTGGAGGCAAAGATCCTCTTTGATGCCGACAAACTCGATTCCATCGGTGCCATCGGTATCGGCCGTGCCTTTCTCTTTGCCGGGCAGATCGGTGCCTGCCTCCATAATCCGGAACAGGACCCCCGGCAAACGCAATCATACTCACAACAGGATACCGCGTATCGAGAATTCCAGGTCAAGATGAAACGGGTCAGGGGGAGGCTGCTGACAAAGGCAGGGGCCGAAATCGCCATCAAGCGACATCAATTCATGGAAATTTTCTTCGACAGACTCAACAGTGAAATTTACGGGTTGGATTAAGAGGTATAGATCCGTTATTCACTTTTTCTCTATTTAAAGGAAAACCCGTTATGAAAAAACTGGTTATTTTTGACTGTGACGGCGTAATGTTCAGCTCAAGAGAGGCCAACCGAGCCTATTATAATCATCTGCTCGCCGTCTTTGGCTGTCCGTCCATGAATGAGGATGAACTGAGCTATGTCCACAGTCATAATGTCCAGGCATCGGTGACCCACATCTTCCGCAACCATCCCGAAATCAGTCCCGAGAAAATCGAACAATGCAGAAGTACCCTCGACTACCGACCCTTTCTTGATTATATGATCATTGAACCCGACCTGATCGATTTCCTGCGCCTTATTACACCCGGTCGTCATACCGCCGTCTCCACTAATCGCACCAATACCATGGAAATGATTCTCGATATTTTCAAACTTCGTCCCTGGTTTGAAATGGTGGTCACGTCGGTAAATGTGCCGCGTCCTAAACCCGCTCCGGACGGATTGTATATGATCCTTGATCATTTTAAGACAACGACGGCGGAAAGCATCTATATCGGTGATTCGGAAGTGGACAGAGAACACTGCGCGGCAGTAGGTGTGGACCTTATCGCTTTTAAAAATCCCGATCTGGCTGCTAAGTATCACGTACAATCCTTTATGGAAATACTGGATCTACCGCCAATGCGGGAATAAGGAGCATACGGTTGAACACGGGTCGAAAAAACGGTTGATTTTTTTCATTTAGCTCTCATAGTTGATATGATTAACTCGTGAAAATAAAAAAACCATAAAAACAGTGCCCGCTGAACTTCGCCCACCTGTTCCAGAGAACGCATACATGGCAAAGACGAACAACCTCACGGAAAGTCAAGAAGATTACCTGGAAGCAATCTACCATATTTCCCAAAAAAAAGGGGCTGCCAGAGCCAAAGACATCGCCATCCGACTTGATGTTCGTCCTTCATCGGTAACAGGAGCCCTACGTAATCTGGGTACGATGAAGCTGATCAACTATACGCCTTATGATCTCATCACCCTCACCGACAAAGGACACACAAAGGCCAAGGAAATCGTCCGTCGCCATCAGGCCCTCCGGCATTTTCTTGTCCATGTTCTGGGCATTGAGGAACAGAAGGCGGATACGGCCGCCTGCAGAATGGAGCATGCCGTACCAAAAGACATCATTGAACGGTTGATACAGTATGACCGTTTTGTGACAACATGCCCCAAAGGCTGCTTTACCTGGAAAAGCGGTTCCGGATTCACCTGCAGGCCGGACTGCAACGATCCCGACTGTCCGCACCGTACCGATTCCTGAAAAAGACCTTTTCCCCTCTCCGTCAGGAATGAAACATCTTCCGACTCAACTGCTGCCAGTATCCCTGCCGATGGTTGGTTATTCCAGCCAGAGTTCCATAATGGGAAGAAACATCCGGATCATGCCGCCAGTATGAATAGGGCAGGCCACCTAGAATGCGATTAAAGAGAAATGCCAGTGTAATCAACAAGACAACGGCAACGATAAAGCCGATGACCTGGATCAGGGAGGTGATATAGCCCATGGCGACAATGAGCGCCGTTGCCGTTGCCGGGGGATGATTACACTCAAGCCAGATCATTGCCAGGCTGGACAATCCCATGGCCAGAGACAAAACTGCTATACTTGAAGCACTGACAACACCAGGATCAACGTTTGCCTGATGAGGGAAAAAAAACATCCCCAAAAAGAGGGCGACAAACCCGGCCGCCAGTCCCCAAAGATGTGAGAGCAGAATAGTCCGTGGAGCAGCGGCAGCCGACATGGGCATCCGAAAAAGAATAAAGGCGGACGGCCCCAGGGGCGGAAAAAGCAGGGGAAAACGGGTATAATAAGCGGCGGCCGACAATACGGCAAGCGCCAGGGTCCCTTCAACAAAGACAAACAACCTGACGATTCTCTGCGGATGACGCAGACGCGGCAGCAGATATCTGAGCTGTAACCTGGAAAAAAAACGAATCAGTCGAAAAAGCCGTGTCCCCTGGGGGCCGCTTACCGACGCATTTACACAGGGAGTTTTGTTGCGATTCTTTTTCACATGTCCTTATCGGTTATAACGGCATTAACGGCTTTTAATACAGGCTGCTCACCCACCTGGCACAGTCCCATC